>NZ_JAKFZM010000057.1:0-21890 GCF_021654205.1 Leisingera sp. MMG026
GTGGGCGCTACAACGTGGGGCGCAAACGACGGTTACTGCAAAGCTGCGCCGCAAGATACTGCTGGAAATACCAGACCGTGCGTTCCTTGGGCGACAGCCGCCCGGGTGCTGCCGCCAGCGCCCTGGCGTTCTGCGCAATGGCGCCGATGATCGGCTTGTCCTCATCGTTGATGCGGTCGAACCCGGCCTTCAGCTCGGCGGCATAGGCAGCGCGTTCCTCCGGGTCGTCCGGCACCGCGCCGGGGTAGTAATCGGCGCCCCAGAACACTTTGACCTTATCGGTGCCATAGGGCTGCAGCGACAGCCAGAAGGTGCGCTCTGCCACCACTGACATCACATGGCAGGGGAAAATCGCCGACAGCACCGCCTTTTCGCGCTCCTCATCGCTCAGCAAGGGATTGTCCACCTGCATGTCGGAGTTGCGCTCATAGGATTTGCCGGGCACCCGGCCCTGCTCATAGAGGCTGTAGGCCGCGCCGCCATGCATCGCATTGGCCAGCCGGGTCGGCATCACCGGCTCGATGGTCTGGGCGTGGGCGACAAACAGGTGGTAGCCCTCGGTGAAATTCTGCACCAGGATCTTCCAGTTGGTGTCCCAGATCTCTTCGGCCCGGAACAGGGTGCGGTATTTCGGCAGCTGGTAGTTCTCCAGCCGCTTGGACAGGCCCGCCAGCCGCGGCCCCAGCGGCGCCGCATCGGGATCGAGTGAGACATAGACCCAGCCTTGCCAGACCTCGACCTGGAACTGCGGCAGGCAGACCTCCTTCTTATTGAAATTCTCACGCATATGGGCGGCGCCGATCAGCTGGCCGTCCAGGTTGTAGGTCCAGGCGTGATAGGGGCAGCTGATCCGGCCGCGGATATTGCCGGCCCCTTCCAGCAGCGTCGCCATCCGGTGGCGGCAGACATTGGACATCGCCCTCAGCACCCCGCCGCAGTCGCGCAGGACCACCACCGGATCGCGCCCGATGGTGGTGGCGCGGTAGTCGCCGGGGTTTTCGTATTCATCCTCCCGGCCAACGCAGAACCATTCGTGGTTGAAGATCTCGTCCAGCTCCAGCTCCAGGAACTCCGGCGAGGTATAGACCTGCGGCGGCGTCGCCTCAGCCAGCTCATCCGGCAGCGCGGCATTGCGCGTCACCGCCTCCAGCAGCTCATCAACAGACATGCGGGGTTTCATTCCAGGCCTCCTGCTACAGGGGAAAAGGGGATATCGCGCATTTTCAATCCGTATTGCAGGGCGCTGCCCTCCAGCAGCTCTTGCAGCGAGGCGGCAAAGCTGCGCGGCAGCGCCAGCGTGAAGCCCGCACTGCTGCGCCACAGGGTGACGCCAATGTGGTGAAACGCGGTGGAGGCGGCATGGCCCGGCGAAAAGGCACCGGGACGCAGGTCCAGCGGCAGGAAATGGTTCAAGAGCGTGGCCGCCTGCGGCCCCGATACCTGCACCAGGGTGCGGGCGCTGGAGAGGTTCAGAAAGGCGCAGGCGCTGCCGCCTTGCAGCGGCACAGAGGCCTGGTCCGCCCCCCGCAGCAGCCACCACTTTAGCGGTTCGACCCGCAGCAGCAGGCCGCCCTTGCCCTGCGCCGCCCGTCCCGGCCCCGGCGCCGCGCCGCAGCCTGCGGCGGCGGCGGCCAGTGCCCCGGCCTCGGCCAGGGTCTGCGGCCAGGCGGCGATCTGGGTCAGGCGGAAGCTGGTGAGGCGGCTCAGCGTGACACCAGCAGGCCCCGGCCTGCCGCCGCGCACCGGCGCCGTATGCGCCTGCAATCTGTTGACCTGGTCATCCATGCATCCGCTCTCCTTCCGGGTCGAACATTTGGGGGGAGACAATCTCGACCTCGACCAGACCGCCGCGCACCGGGTCGCTGGCCATCAGCACCCGCCCTTCCCAGGCCGCATGGCCGCCCGCGATATAGCCCAGCCCGATCCAATGGCCGAGCGCCGGCGAATGGGTGACAGCCGTGATCCAGCCTTCGCCAAAGCCCTCGCCCTCATCCGGCCTGCACAGCAGCGCGCCGCCGCTGAAGGTCTGGCTGCGGTCCTTGGGGAAAATCCCCGCCAGCTGCGGGCGGTCTTCGCGCAGCAATTCCGGGCGGTCCTGCAAGGCCTTGCCGATATAGGCTTTCTTGGAGGATGCCATCTTGCCCAGCCCGGCATCGCGGATCGTGACCCGCCCGTCCAGTTCGGCGCCAGTGACATGGCCCTTCTCGATCCGCAGTGTTCCCAGCGCCTCTAGCCCGTAAAGGCAGCCGCCCAGACGGGAGGCCTCCGGCCACAGCATGTCCATCATCGCCTCACCCTGACCGGCGGGCACATAAAGCTCATAGGCCAGCTCGCCCGAGAAGCTGATCCGCGCAACCAGCGCCTCCGAGCCGTCCTTCAGGGCCATGCGGGCCACCCCCATGAAGGGCAGCGCCGCTGCCGAGACCGCCGCCGGATCCGCCAGGCAGGCAGCCAGCGCCTCGCGCGATTTCGGCCCGGCGATGGACGCACCCGCCCATTGGTCGGAGACCGAGGTCAGATGCACCCGCAGCTCCGGCCAGCGGGTTTGCAGCAGCTCCTCCAGCCAGACCATCACCTTGCCGGCCCCGGTAGTGGTGGTGGTCATCAGGAAGTCATCCTCTGCTAGCCGCCAGGTGGTGCCGTCGTCCAGCACCATTCCGTCGTCGCGCAGCATGATGCCATAACGCGCCTTGCCCGCCGCCAGCCTGGCAAAGCCATTGGTATAGACGCGGTTCAGAAACTCTGCCGCATCCGGCCCCTGCACCGCGATCTTGCCCAGCGAACTGACATCGCAGATGCCAAGGGTAGCGCGCACCGTGGCGGCCTCGCGCACATAGGCCCCGGCGATGGTTTCGCCAGCTTTGGCGAAATACCAGGGCCGGTGCCACAGGCCCGCGTCGGTCATGGTGGCGCCATGGCGCAGGTTCCAATCGTGCAGCGGGGTGCGGCGCAGGGCTTTGAAATGGCCATGCACGTTGCGCCCCGCCAGCGCGCCGATGGCAACCGGGGTATAGGGCGGGCGGAAGCGGGTGGTGCCCACTGCCGGGATCTCCTTGCCCAAGGTCTCGGCCATCAGCGCCAGGCCGATGATATTGCCCATCTTGCCCTGATCGGTCGCCAAGCCCAGCGTGGTATAGCGTTTCAGATGCTCGACCGAGACAAAGCCCTCCTGATGCGCCAGCCGCACGTCATCGCCGGTGACATCATGCTGCGGATCGACAAATGTCTTGGGTTTGCTGCCCGGCAGCCAGACTTCGTACATTGGTTCGATGGGACTTTCCCAGCCGCCCGGCTGAGGGCCGGCAGCCGCAAGCCCCAGGGCGCGTTTCGCCGCCGCCTCGCCGGAGGCTTCGCAGGCGGCACGGTCCCAGACGCCCGCTGCCGCGCCTGCCATGAACAGCGGCTCTGCGCATTCACCTGCCAGGAAACAGGCCAGTTCGGCGTTCCATTCCGGTTTGACGCCCCGGTGCGACGCCAGGTTCACCACCGGCGACCAGCCGCCAGAGACCAGCAGCAGATCACAGGCCTCGCTGCCCGCCGCCTGCCAGCCAGACCCGATCCGCCGGGCAAACCGCAGGGATTTGACACCCGAGCGGCCCTTTGCCTCCAGCGGAGCCAGACCGCTGCGCAGCCTGACCCCGGCGGGAACATCCGGGACGGGTTGCTGGCGCGCATCCGCAAGCACAACCTCTGCCCCGGCAGCTGCCAACTCGCCGGCGGTCTGGTAAGCGCTGTCGTTGCAGGTCGCGACCACCACCCGCTGCCCCGGCAGGACGCCAAAGCGGCTGAGGTAAACCCGCCCCGCCGCCGCAGTCATCACCCCAGGGCGGTCATTGCCCCCAAAGGCCACAGAGCGTTCCAGCGCGCCGGTGGCCAGCACCGTGGCGCTGGCCCGCACGGTCCAGAACCGCTGCCGCGGCAGGTAGGGCGCAGGCTCCGCCAGATGGTCCGTCACACGCTGCACCATCCCGGCGGTGCCATTGTCATAAAGGCCAAAGACTGTGGTCCGCGGCATCAGCCGCACGCCCGCGCGCTGCACCGCCTCCACCAGCGCGCGGCGTTCAGGCTCGGCAGCGGGATCGTTCAGCTGGTCACCACCCAGCTCGAAATCCTGCTCTGCCAGGATCACGTCGCGGCCTGCCTCCGCCGCCGTCAGCGCCGCCCGCAGGCCCGCGGGGCCAGACCCCACCACCAGCACATCGCAATAGGCGTGCGCATGGTCATAACAATCCGGGTCAGCCTGCCGCGAGGCCGCGCCCATGCCCGCCGCCTTGCGGATCAGCGCCTCGTATTTCATCCAGAGACCGGTGCCCTGACCCCATTCAAACGGCGGCAGTCCCATGAAGGTCTTGTAGTAAAACCCCGCCGAAAAGAACCGCCCGAACAGCCCGTTCACCGCGCCCGCATCAAAGCGAACATTGGGCCAGGCGTTCTGGCCCCGCGCCTCCAGCCCCTGAAACAGCTCCTGCATGGTGGCCTTGACGTTCGGCTCCGCCCGGGTGCCGCTGCCAAGTGTGACGATGGCGCCCGACTCCTCCACCCCCGCCGACATGATCCCGCGCGGGCGGTGGTATTTGAAAGACCGGCCCAGCACCCGCTCGCCATTGGCCATCAGCGCCGAGGCCAGCGTATCGCCCGCATAGCCCCGCATCGCCTTGCCGTCCCAACGGAACTCCAGCGGCTTGCTCCGGCCGATCCGTCCGCCCTGGCCCAGCCGCCGCGCGGTCATAGCCCGCTCTCCAGCGCGGCGGCCAGGCCCGGATGGGCGGGGGCCACGCTGCGGATTTCATGGGTCATCGTGTCCCGCTCCACCTTCAGCCACATGCGGCAGCCATGCAGATGCTGCCAGGTCTCCACCTGCCAGCCACAGATGTTTTCGCGCAGGAACACCGCGTCGTGCCAGTCCTGCATGGGCGCCTCAAGCGCCGGGTATGTGATCGAGCCATCGCCGCCATAGCTGAACTCGGCATGGTCGCGCAGACCGCAAAAGGGGCAGGAAATCCGGGTCATGGCTCAGCTCCTCATCCGTGCAGCTTAGGGTCGGGGCCGGCGCCGCGCTCGTCGATCTGCAAGCCCCGCTCAAAGCGTTTCAGGTCGAAATCCGCAATTATCGGCGCGGGCCGTCCATTGGCGATCAGATCAGCGAACCACCAGCCCGCGGCAGGCGTTGCCTTGAAGCCGCCGTAGTTCCAGCCGGTGTTGAGATAGAGATTGTCCAAAGGTGTCCGGCAGATGAAATGGCTGCCGTCCATCGACATATCGACCACCCCGGCCCAATGGCGCAGCAGCTTGACCCGGCCCAGGCAGGGCATCACCGACATCGCCGCCTCTGCCACGTCCTGCACAATCGGCAGGTTGCCGCGCTGCGCATAGGATTTGTACCAGTCCAGATCACCGCCAAAGACCATGCCGCCCTTGTCCGACTGCGAGATATAGAAATGCGCGCCGCCCATGCCGAAGACCACCGCATCATGGCGGGCGGTACCCGCGCGCTTCTGCACTGCCGCCCCCATCACCGGGAAGCGGGCGCCAGCCGCATAGTTCAGATGCGGCACCACCTGTTTCAGCTGCTCCAGCCCCCAGATCTCCGCATCGGGCGTGCCGGTGCGGTGCAGGGTGTTGTAATTGCGCGCCGCCGCGTCGATGGCGCCGGGGCTGTGCAACAGCGCGATATGGGAGCGCTGGCTGAACATCACGTTATAGTTCAGCTCGTGGCTCAGCTCTTCCCACAGTTTCAGCGAATGCTCATAGAACTGCCGGTTGCCCGGACGCGCATAGTTGGAGCGCACGATGGTGGTGTTGCGCCCGGCGTTGCCGCCGCCGATCCAGCCCTTCTCCAGCACCGCGACATTGCGCAGCCCGTGGGTCTTGGCCAGGTAATAGGCGGTGGCAAGCCCATGCAGCCCGCCCCCCACGATGACGGCATCGTAATGGGGCTTGGGCTCGGGGTCGCGCCACTGACAGCTCCCCCCCCTTTGGCCGGACATCCCCTGCCAAAAGACATTCCATGCGGAAAAACGGGTCATTTTTTCAGGTCTTTCAAGAGCCTTCAGACGGTGGGTTTCAGCACCCTGCCCGGATGTTTGAACATCTGGCCGAAGCCCTCCAGCTCATCCATGATTCCGGCCCGGCGGAGGCAGGACCAGAATTGCGCCTGGTTCGAGGTGATGACCGGCTTGCCGGTGATCTGCTCGATCTCCTCCACTGCCGGAAGCGAGCGCACACCGCCGCAGCTGAGGAAGATCGCATCAGCCTCCGGCTGGTCGATCTCCAGCGCGAATTTCTTCCAGTAGTCCGGCGTCACCAGCCCCATGTCCCAGCCGCTGGCGATATTGAGCCCCTGAATGTCCAGCACATCAAAGCCGCGCTCGACCAGAAACTCCGCCTCGGCGGTGTTGATGTCATCCAGATAAGGCGTGCCGACCACCAGCTTCTTAGCGCCCAGCTCGTTCAGCGCGTCCAGCACCCCCTGCACAAGGCACATCGGCTGCGCCCAGGGCGCGCCTTTCCTGATCTCCGCCATCACCCGCTGCTCGCCGATCACGATGGATCCGGAGGTGCAGCTGTAGCTGACCACATCGGGCCTCGCCTCCGGCTGGATGCGCGCCGCCGCGTCGGCCATGTGCTCGATGTGCCTGGCCAGAGTTTCGGTTGTGGTGTGGTCGTCGGTTTTCAGGCGCGTAACGTAGACGGCAACGCCTTCCGGCGCCATGTCCCAGAAATCCCCCTCGGCAGAGGGGTCGGTGGACATCAGGATAAAGCCCAGCTTGGCACGGTGGAACCGCCCGGCATCCATTTCGGGGGTGCGGGGCTTGGACTGGATGGTTTGGCCTGGCTGGAACATCACAGGAAGACCTCCTCAACGGACTTCGGATGCTGGGTCAGCTGCTCCCAGCCGTCCTCGGTGATGATGAAACTGTCACCGACCTGGGCGCGGAAGGTTTCAACTGACACCGACCCGTCCACCGCCAGCACCATGCCCGGCTGGATGATCGTGGTGTCGCCGGTGACCAGCTGCGGCGCCTCAAGGAAGCTGAAACCGGTGGCCCGGCCGCAACGGAAGGGGTATTCGTACCCCGCCCCCTGGATCACCTCGGCATAGGCGGCATGCACACTTTCCGCCGTCACGCCGGGGCGCAGGGCCTCCAGCGCAGCCTTCTGGCTGGCCACTGCTACCTCATAGACCTTGACCTGCTCGGGATCCGGCTCGCCGATCCAGAAGGTGCGGTCAAAACCCAGTTTGAAGCGGTGAAAATTGGTCATGCCGCAGAAGCACAGGAACACCGGCTCACCCAGCCGCATGATCCGGGTCGAGGCCCGGTGGTGGGTTTTCACAATGTCCCTGCCCGAGGCCATGATCTGCAGGAAATGGGTGTTGGGCGACATGTCGCCATCATCATAATGCGCTGCCAGCAGCTCTGCCGCCTTGCGGGTGCCCGCCTGGCTGGTGGCGATCGCCACCTCGAACTCCGGCACGCCGTCGCCGATTGCGGCCCGGCCTGCATTCATCATCGCGGTGGCGACTTCGCCCGCATGGCGGGCCAGCTGCAATTCCTGCGGAGATTTGATCATCCGCATCTGGTTCAGGATTGGCGTCGTGCTAGTGATGTTTTCCGCGGCGACCAGATCTTTCACATAGGCGCGCACGGGCGGCGGCATATGGCCCGGTTCAATCGCCACCGACGCCGCATTCCGGACTGCACCCGGCAATTCCTCGCGCCATTCGTTGCCCATGCCGTCATTCCAAGCCGCGACCCGGTCCACCCGCGCCGCCGCTTTGGCGCTGTTGAGGTCGATGGTCGGGGTGATCAGCAGCGTCCCGCCGTCCTTGGGCACCACCAGAATGGTCGGGCGGCCGAACTCCATATGCAGGTAATCGTAATAGCCGGTCAGGTAATAGACGTTGTCGTCATCGGTGATCAGCGCCACATCGATGCCGGCATCGGCAAGGTTTTTCTGGAAACGGGACAGTCGCTCAGTGAACATCGGATTTCCCTGTAGGTTATGGAGAGCCGCGCGGCAAAACCTTGCCGTAGCTTGGGCCTTGGCCCAAATGCTATGGCCAAAACCGCACTTTACAAAGTGACATTCGGTCCGGAATTGTGATAACCAGAAGTTATGAAAAACTACCGCCGCGCATTGCCGCCCCTCGACTATCTCCTGTTCTTCGAAGCGGTTGCCAGGCACGGCAATTTCACCCGCGCGGCAGAGGAGTTGAATGTCAGCCAAGCCGCGGTCAGCAAGCGAATCAAAGTGCTTGAGGACTGGCTGGGCATGACCCTGGTGAACCGCCGCGGCCGCAACCTGTCGCTGACCCGCAACGGCAAGATCCTGGCGGCCAATTCCGGCGAAGCGCTGGATTACCTGCATTCATGCCTGAACCAGCTGCGCCGCGCCAGCACCGGCGCCCGGCTGTCGCTGGCGGCCAATGTCGCCGTGTCGCAATACTGGCTAACGCCCCGGATCAATGAATACCTGCTGAGCAGCGATGCCGCGCCGGTCACTCTCACCGCCTCCGACAAGGACGCCGACCTGTTTGCGCTGGAGGCGGATGCGCTGATCTATTACGGCCAGGACATCCCGGCAGGCTGGGACGGCTCGCTCCTGTTCGCGGAGCGCTGGATGCCCGTGACCTCCCCCGCCAAGGCGCAGCGCAAAGGCGGGCTGGCGGCGGCGACCCTGCTTGATTTCGACAAGCTGACCCCGAAATGGGTGAATTGGGACGATTTCGCCGAACTGACCGGCTTTGCCGAAATTGCGCAGGCCGCCAAGGTCAACCTGGGCTCATACGGCAGCACGCTGGATACTGCCATCCGCGGCCGCGGGGTGGCGCTTGGCTGCCCCGATGTGCTGCGCTTCGAGATCGACGCCGGGCGGCTGGTGCCGCTGGAGGACTACCAGCTGATAACCGGGCGCAGCTATTTCGTGATCTGGCGCACGGGCCTGCTCAGCGAACAGACCCGCAGCCTGCTGCGGGATGCAGGCATCCCGGTCTGAAGACCTAGACCGCTTCCCGCACCGCGCTCAGGAACTGCTGGGTGCGCTCGCGCTGGGGATTGCCGAACAGCTGGGTCGGCGGGCCCTGCTCCTCGATCCGGCCGCCATAGAAGAAGCACACCCGGTCGGAAATATCGCGGGCAAAGCCCATCTGATGGGTCACCATCAGCATGGTCAGGTTATGCTCCGACACCAGCTTGCGGATCACATTGGTCACCTCGCCGATCACCTCCGGATCGAGGGCAGAGGTCACCTCGTCAAACAGCATCACCTTGGGCCGCATCGCAAGCGCCCGCGCAATCGCCACCCGCTGCTGCTGGCCGCCCGACAGCCGCGAGGGGTGCTGGTCCTTCTTGGAGATCATGCCGACCATCTCCAACAGCTCTTCTGAGCGGTCGCGCGCCTCTGCCTTGGAGAGGCCCAGCACCTGCACCGGCCCCTCCATACAGTTTTCCAGCGCGGTCATATGCGGGAACAGGTTGAAATGCTGGAAACACATGCCGATGTCAGCGCGGCGGCTGCGCAGGTGGCGTTCGCTTGCAGGCACCAGCTGGCCGCCCTTGGGCATATGCGTCAGCGGCTTGCCGTCCACATAGATCACCCCGCCGTTGATCTGCTCAAGCGTCATCAGCATCCGCAGCACGGTGGTTTTGCCCGAGCCGGAGGGACCGATGATCGAGACCATTTCCCCTGCCGCGACGTCGAGATCGAGATCGTCCAGCACAGTGAGCGCCCCATAGGATTTGTTCACCTTGCGAAAGCTCACCATCGGCGTGTCTTCACCGGTGATTTCAAGCGGAAAGCCAGTATTGTCCAGCATCGTTACAGTCCCAGTTTGCGGCGCACATACCCTTCGAACAGCCGGATCAGGCCCGCTGCCGGCAGGGAGATTGCCAGAAAGATGATGCCGACCATCGTGTAAGGCTCTAGAAAGCGGTAGTTTTCCGAGCCGATGGCATTGGCGGTATGGATAAGCTCGGCAACCCCGATCACCGACAGCATCGGCGTGTCCTTGAAGATGCCGACCAGGTAGTTGCCCATGCCCGACAGCGCGGGCGGGATGGCCTGCGGAATAATTACCCGGCGGTACTTCTGCGCGGTGGACATGTTGAGCGCGATTGCCGCCTCCCACTGGCCTTTCGGCACGCTTTCAATACCGCCGCGGAAGACCTCAGACAGGTAGCAGGCATAATGCAGACCGATGGCGATCATGCCGGACATCCACGGGCTGAGCCGGATGCCGAACTGCGGCCCTACATAGAACACAAAGAAGATCTGCAGGATCAGCGGGGTGGAGCGGATGAACTCCACAAACTCGCGCACTGTGAAGGTCACCGCCCTGGACGGTGTGCGCTGTGCCAGCGCCAGCATCAGCCCCAGCACCACCGCAATCACATAGCCCGCCCCGGCAGCGATCAGCGTATTGCCGGTGGCGTAGACCAGCCGCGGCAGGATTTCCCAGGTAAAGTCCCATTTCCAGTCGAACACGGCTCAGGCCCTCCCCAGCTTGCGCGCCATATGGCGTTCCAGCCAGCGCATGAACGGCGTCACCAGAAAGCGGGCCAGCACATAGTAGATGACCAGTGCCGCGCCAAAGACCTGCGCCGACAGGAAGGTCGAGGCATTGATCTGCCGCGCCTCGAACATCAAGTCGGCAACGGAGATCAGCGACACCAGCGCGGTGCCCTTTAAAAGCTCGATCATCAGGTTACCCCAGGGCGGCAGCATGCTGACCAGCGCCTGCGGCAGGATGATCCGCCGCATCCGCTGCGCCGGGCTCATGTTGATAGCCAGCGCGGCTTCCCATTGTCCCTTGGGCACTGACAGAATGCCGCCGCGCACCAGCTCGGCGCCGTAAGCGCCGATATTCATGCCGATAGCCAGGTATCCTGCGGTGAATTTTTCGATCGTCAGACCGAACAGCGGCAGCACGAAGAAAATCCAGTATAGCTGCACCACCAGCGAGGTGCCGCGGAAAATCTCGATATAGGTCACCGCCGCGCCGCGCATAAGCGCGTTCTGCGACAGTTTCATCAGGCCCATGCAGAGCGAGATCGCGATTCCAATCACCGCAGCGAGCAGGAACTGGGCCAAGGTGACGCCCGTCCCTGTCAGAAGCCGCGGCCAGTACTGGATCAGGAAATCATAGAAACCCATCTGTAATCCGTATGGCACGAGGAGATTTGCATGTGGCGGACCCCAGGGATCCGCCGCACATTCGGATCAGCGGTTGGCGCAGGTCCATTCGGTGGTCTTGTCACCGGGCAGGGTGCTTTCGGTGTAGCCGTATTTTGCGACGGTCTGCATCATCTCCTCAGAGCCGATGTATTCCGCCAGCGCGGTGTTGAACTCTGCCAGGAAATCGCTGTCAGCGTCGCGGAAGCCGACGCCGACCCAGTTCAGCGTCCATTCCGGCAGGGCGCTGGGGTCGGTCACGTCGACGGCCTCATCGCTTTCCGCCAGATGCGCCGCTTCGAAATAGGTCATGCCCGCAGCATCTGCGCGGCCTGCCTTAACTGCAGCCAGCATCTCGGTCGGCCCCGGCACCTGCATGATCATCGAGTCGGTCAACCCTTCCTTCTTGGCGGCTTCTACGGTGTTGTAGCCGGAACCTGCAGCCAGTACCGCTTCTGCAGCCAGGATGTCCTGATAGGTCTGGATACCCTTGGGATTGCCGGCCGGAACGATAAAGGCGTCGCCGGACTGGGCAATCGGCTCGGAGAAGGAAATATTCTTGCAGCGGCTGTTGAGGATATAAAGCCCGCCGGTGATCATATCATAGCGGTTGGCCTGCAGCCCCGGGATCAGCCCGCCCCAGTCGGTTACGGTCGCCTCGACGCTTTCGTGGCCCATTTTTTTCAAGATATCGATGGCGATCTCGTTCACAAAGCCCTTGGCGTCGCCATTTTCGTCAGGGTAGCCCCAGATCGGAATGTTGGAGAAGCCGATGCGGAGCGGCTCGCCCGCGGCGATCCTGTCATCAATCGGCCCGGCCAGCGCCGCAATCGAGCTGACCACGGTTGCAACTGCCGCTGCACCCAGAGTGTTGAGTAGTTTGTAAGTCATGGTTTCCTCCCAGAATTTAACCTGTCTTCGAATTGGAACTCGCGCCTGCTGTTTGGTTGGGGCGGCGTCTCCATTGCCACGGTCCTGAGCTTGATCCGGTGATGAGAGCGGGACACCGGGGATGTGCATCAGGACCGTGAACTCCTCCTTGGAGCCAGGCGCCCTCAGGCGCTGGACAGCATCCGTTTGCTTTGCGGGTCATAGAACGGTGTCAGGCTGACATCCGCCTCGATGCTTTTGCCCTCGACCAGGACCGTGAATTGGCCGTTCTCCACCGCTGCCTTGCCAATTTCGCCTTCCGGCAGGGTCAGCAGGCACAGGCCGACAGCCGCCCCGATCGTCTGGCCCCAGGCGCCGGCGGTCACATAGCCCGCGATTTGGCCGTCCCGCAGGACGGGCTCATTGTGATGCAGCAACGGTTCCGGGTCGCGCAGCCTGACCGAACATAGGAACGGCCCCTTGTTTTCCGCCTTGCGCGCCAGATAGGCGTCGCGCCCGATGAAGGGGATGGGCTTCTTGACCTTGCAGACAAACTCCATGCCCATCTGATGCGGCGCCTCGGTATAGGCCATGTCGTGGCCCCAGTGGACAAAGCCCTTTTCCAGCCGCAGCGCATTCAGCGCCTCGCCGCCGATCAGGCGGATGCCGAACTGTTCACCGGCCTGCATCAGAACTTCGAACACGTGCTCGGCGAAATCCGGGGTGATGAAAATCTCCCAACCCAATTCGCCGGAATAAGACAGACGCTGCGCAAACACCGGTGCGTGGCCGATGTGGAAATGCCGCAGGCTGTTGAACGGGAACGCCGCGTGCGAGACATCCGCATCGCTGACGGCCTGCAACAGCTCGCGACTTTTCGGCCCCATGACCCCCAGCACGCCATAGGCAGTTGTCGCATCGCGCAGACGCACATCCTCCTCCGGCTGGATCAGATCTCGCAGATGCAGATAGTCGCGCCGGGTATGCGAGATCGAGCTCATCACCATGAAGCTCTCGTCCCCATGACGCGCCACCGTGACGTCGCTTTCAATGCCGCCGCGCTCGTTCAGCATCAGCGTATAGGCAACCCGGCCCTCGGCCATGGCCATGTTGTTGGTGCAGACCCGCTGCAGGAAGCTTTCGGCGTCGCGGCCCTCGACCATCAGCTTGCCCAGCATGGTGTAGTCGATCATCGCAACAGCTTCACGCGCAGCCTTCTGCTCCTCTTGCACATGCGGGAACCAGTTCTGGCGGCCAAAGCTGTATTCATACTTCGTCTCCACCCCTTCTGGCGCGAACCAGCCGGGGCGTTCCCAGCCCTGGGCCTCGGTGAAACAGGCGCCGCGGGCCTTCATCGGGTGGTAGAACGGCGTGCGGCGCAGGTTGCGGACGGTATCACGCTGGCGGTTCGGCCAATGCATCGCATAGGTCAGCACCAGCGTTTCCGGGCAGCGTTCCTGCAGATAAGGGTCACGCGCCTGGAACTCCTCGCAGCGCTTGGGGTCCATTTCGCTGAGGTCAATCGGCGGGTGACCGTCGATGATCCATTGCGCAACGGCCCGGCCCGCGCCGGAACCGGACTGGATACCAGTGGAATTCACCCCGCCCAACACAAAATAGTTCGAAATATCAGGCGCCTGCCCCAGGATAAAGCGCCCGTCATAGGAATAGCTTTCCGGCCCGTTAAAGAAGGTGCGGATGCCGGTTTCCTGCAACAGCGGCACCCGGTTCATCGCCAGTTCCAGCACCTCCATCACATCTTCCTCGACAAATGGCAGGCTGTCGAACTCGAAGTCCTCGGAAATGCCTTTCATGCCCCAGGGTTTGGCCTGGAAATGGGCAAAGCCGAACAGCAGCTTGCCCGCGTCTTCCTTCCAATAGGTGCCATCGCAATAGGAGCGCAGCACCGGCAGGTCGCTGGGCAGGTTCTCGATGGCCTCGGTCACCAGATAGTAATGCTCGCAGGCGTGCAGCGGCACGCCAACGCCGTTCTGGCGGCCCAGGTCCCGCGCCCACATGCCGCCGCAGTTCACCACGTAATCCGCGCTGATGGTGCCCTGATCGGTGCGCACGCCAACGGCCTTGCTGTCACGGGTCAGAACTTCTTCGACCTTGATGTTCTCAAAGATCCTGGCACCGCGCATCCGCGCACCCTTGGCCAGCGCCGTGGTCAAATCGACCGGGTTGGCAGAGCCATCGCTGGGCATATAGATGCCGCCCAGCACGCCATCGGGGTTCATCAGCGGCCAGCGTTCCTGGATTTCGGCGGTTTCCAGATAGTGCGCCTCAATCCCGAACAGCGCCGCAAAGTCGGCCTTGCGCTTCAGCTCGGCCATGCGTTCATCATTGACCGCAACCGAGATGGACCCCGACCGCCGGTAGCCCGGATTTTGCCCGGTCTCCGCCTCGATCTCTTCCAGCAGTTCGATGCCGTATTTGGCAAAGGCCGTGGTGGCATGGCTGCCCTGCAGCTGCCCCACAAGGCCGGCCGCGTGCCAGGTGGTGCCGCTGGTCAGCTGCTTGCGCTCCAGCAGCACAACATCGGTCAGGCCCTGTTTGGCCAGATGATAGGCCACCGAGCAGCCGTGGATGCCGCCGCCGATGATGACAACCTGCGCATGGGAGGGAAGGTCTTTTTTCATGTGATCGGATCCCATGTGTTAGGTGATGATTGGCAGCTCGCGCGGCGCGCGGCGGGACAGAAGTTCGGCGCCATCGGCGCGAATGACGATGTTTTCCTCGTGCAGCATCATCTTGCCGCCGCCAAAGGCGAAACCTGGCTCAAGCGTCAGCACCATGCCTTCCTCGATTACAGTATTGTCGCCCGCCATCAGCGACGGCCATTCGGTGACCTGCATGCCCAGACCGTGGCCCATGCGCCCGATCTGATGGCCGCTGCAGCCGCCGTCCTCCAGCACCTTGGCCATGACGCCCCACAGGTCCGTGGTGGTGATGCCGGGACGTGCCGCCTGCAATCCGGCCTCGGTCGCGCGCCAGGCCAGGTCATAGGCCTGTTTGGCTGCGTCCGAGGCATGGCCAAAGGCATAGTTGCGGTCGAAATCGCAGCTGTAGCCGCCCCACAGCGAACCGGTGTCCAACAGCAGCATATCGCCGTTCTCAATCACCCGGTCGCTTGACCTGTTGATCACATCCGCAAATCCGCCGGGGCCGGAGCTGCCCACCAGATACGGCACATCATCGGCACCGTGCTGCAGCAGGCTGATCTTGAACTTGGCAAAGGCCTGACGCTCGGTGTCGCCTGCCTGGACCTGGTTCGGCAGATCCTCAAACGCAGAAGACGCGATACTGCAAATACGCGCGATTTTGGAAATTTCAGATGCGGATTTCACCATCCGCAGGCTGCGGACAACATCGGTGCCGTCAGCCAGACGGATACCGCCCAGGGCTTCCTGCAGTTTCACGAAGTCCGCTGCTGGCATCCGCACATGGGTTTCATGCCCCATCGGCACCCCCAGGGTGCCTCCGCTGGGCATCAGTTCCCGCAAGGTGTCCGCCAGCAGCGAGATACCGTCATCCTGCGGCTGCGGCGCCAGCCAGGTGCGGATATCGGAAATCCAGGTCAGCGCCATGCTGGGTGCGCCGATCTCCGGGATCACCGCCACCGGCGCGCCCTTGGCCGGGATCACCACGAACCAGGGCCGCGTCGGGCTGAGCCAGAAAATGGTGTCGAAGCCGGTGAAATAACGCACTTCCGGTTCGGTGGTCAGCAGCAGCGCATCCAGCCCGAGGCCCGCCATGATCTTCTGGGCTGCCGCGGTTCGCTGCTCAAACTCCTGTGTGGTAAACCCGCGCTCCGCAGCGGGGTGCATCTCTGCCGTCATCTCAGTTGTCCATCTTCATTTGGGTGTGAAACAGCATGCCTGCCCCGGCGATGCTGTCTCCGATGCCGGCCAGCCTGGCCAGATGCCAGGCCGTGACCTGATTGCTGGACAGGACCGGCTTGCAAATGGCCTTCTCGGCCTCCGCCAGAATCTCCATGACCCGCAGGCTGGTGCAGGACACAAATACGCCATCGCAATCCGCACGGCGACCGATCTCCTTGATCGCCTCCAGAATGCTCTGCGAGGAAATCCGCGCCACTTTGAAATCGTCGCTCTGGTTAAAGCTGCCGACTGCGTTTACCTGGAACCCAGCGGCAGCCAAATTGTCCCGCATGCCTTCAGTCACCTCGACGGCATAAGGGGTAATCAGCGCGATCCGCTTCAGCTTCAGCGCACTCAGCGCCGCCTTGCAGGCGGTCAGCGGATTGGTGGTCTTTGCCGCCGGATGCACGCTGCGCAGGATCGCATCCACCCGCGCTTCGCCGATCATCGTTGCCCCCGACGTGCAGCAATAGCCGATGGCGTCCAGTTCGAACGAAGCAGGCAGCAGCGCCGCCGCCGTTGGCAGGTCCGCCTCCATCTTCCGCAACGTATCGCCGGAGACTTCCATCTCATTGGGGATCCGCGCGTGATACAGCACCACTCCGGGCCGCCGCAGCACGCTCGACAGCTCATGCTCCAAAGTCTGATCCGATTGCAGAACGATCAGGCCAATCCGGGCCACGCTGCCCAGCCCCCCGTCACTGGTGAATTGCAGTGCTTGAATATCCGGCGCCAAATTCATGGGCCTGCCTCCAAAACCCGCGGGATTTCTGCCCCGCTCCCCCAGCCCCTCCCTTGCAAACCATGGCCACGCCATGCACTCAGGATACAGAGCCCCTGGAGCTGGTATATACCAACAATCTGGTATATACCAAAGAAAATTTTCGGAACTGCTGCATCATGATGAAAAACGATCTGGAACAGAGAAAAAAAACACCAGTTTTTCAAATGGTTATTGACCATCTGAGGGAGCAAATCCGCAGCGGTGCCCTGCCCGTTCACGCGGCTCTACCCTCGGAAAGAGCCATCGCAGAGCAGTTTGGCATCAGCAGAATGACCGCACGCCGCGCGCTGCTTGCGGTTGAAATGGAAGGCCTCGCCTACAGCTCCGGGCGCCGCGGCCGATTCGTGTCGCCGCAGCGGGTGGCTTATGACATCAGCCAAACTGTCAGCCTCTCGGCCCTGCTCGGCCAGGACGGGCCCGGCCTGACGATCAAGGTGGTCTCCCAACAGATGGCCGCAGCAGATGCGGTCTTGTCCGCAAAGCTGGCCGTGCCCGAAGGAGAGTCGCTGTACAAATACACCCGGTTGTTCCTGCTTCAGGACCACCCCGCCTTTGTCGAAGAAGAATACGCCATTGCCAGCCTGTTCCCCGGCCTGTTCGACCACAATCTGCAGCAGTCGACCACGGTGCTGATGGAGCGGGAATACAACGTGCCGCCGCATTCCGGTGACATCACGATCCGGATGCGCGCATTGAATGAACAGGAGGCGGGATTACTAAACTTGCCGACCTACAATGCCGGCATCGAGCTTGAGCAGGTGATTTACAGTAAGGACGGCAAGCCATTCTGCTTCGGCCGCCAGATCTGGCGCGGCGAACTCGCGGAATTCACCGCGCATGCCATCGTCAGGAGGTAGTTTTCAATCTGGAAAGTGCTTCTGATTGGCAGCTCTTTGAGCTGTATGCGTCCCTCACGGCGCGCTTCCATCTAATTGAAGCCTGCGTGCAGATGGTGTTCGCTGCAAGCAGCATGGCAGTCAATGACCGCCTTCGCGGATCTCGGGGAATGTTTCGCGTTTGCGAAGAAAGACCCGCCCCACCGGGCCTGAAAAAATCCTCGCAAGTGCAGCAAGAACTGCGCATTAGCAGCGAAGGGCAGGATTGTCCCGCTCACTGCCAGTCCAAGCCCAACCAGGCGAACGGCCCTTGTTCGGGGATCGGCCATTCACACCTGGCGCGGCGAAAGAGTAGGAAGAGCCCACACCGGACCTGTCAAAATTGTGTGGCACAAGCAAAGTGGAAGATTTTTCTGTGCTGGCATGGAAAGCCGCTTTGCGGTTCAGCGGAGTTCTCGACCATTCATGCAACGTGCAGCGGAGTTGAAGTCGTGATACTACACCGTGCAGTGGGCCAGTTCAGGTAGGAATGTTCAGGCCGTGATCGTGGCCTTCCCCTGCAGAAAGACTTAATGAGCCAAACTAATTGACGTCTGTGGTCAACTCCGGCTTTCCGCCCCAGCGACGCAGGCATTTTTTCCCATTCAGTGTTTGGCTGGCAAGTAATAGGTTCCAGGAATGAAGACAAAAATCGCCCGTAACCTGTCTCTCAAACAATTTCGCGCTTTTGTTGCGGTGGCTCGGTGCGGCTCCTTCAGTCGGGCCGCGCAAAATCTGGCGGTGTCGCAGCCGGCACTTACGCTGAGTATTCAGCAGTTTGAGGAAATTATTGGCGTGTCCCTGCTTAAGCGGACCACCCGGTCGGTTGAGCTGACTGCGCAAGGGCAGGAGCTGCTGCCGAAGGCCGAGAAGATTCTGGACGATGTCGAAGCCTCGGTCCTGTCAGTGCGGGCGAGTGCGCAAGATCAGCTCAATCGGGTGCGGGTGGCGGTGCTGCCTTCGGCGGCGGTGCGGATTTTACCGCCAGCGATGCGTGGCTTTGCGGCAGAGATGCCGCAGGCAAAGATCCACTTGCAGGACGACAACGCGCGCGGAGTGGAGGCGCAGGTGCTGGAAGGACGTGCCGATTTCGGGTTGTCGAGCAGCTGGTCTGATGATCCCAGGCTGACTTATCTGCCGTTTCTGCGCGATCAGGTTGGGCTGATCTGCCGCAACACCCAGGAACTTGCGCGCCGCACTGAGCCGCTGACCTGGGATTGCCTCGACGGTCTGCCGTTTGCCGGTATGGCCGAGGATACCGGGGTCAGCCGTCTGACCAAGGCGGGTGAGGGGTTGCCGGCCTCTGTGACCAGCCCCGATTTCACGGTGCTGACGATGGCGGCGCTGGCCGGGCTGATTGAAAGCGGCGAAGCGGTGTCTGCGGTGCCGGCGCTGGCGGCACCGGATTATCTGAACCCGGCATTGGTCTACCGCAGCCTGTCGGCGCCAACTCTGTACAGGGAGCTTCAGCTGGTGGTGGCAAAAGACCGCCCGCTGTCCTCTGTGGCTCAGAGCTTTCTGGAGTATCTGCAGGGCCAGGCACGGCAGATTTCCGCGCGGTTTCCGAACCGGACTGTTGAGGCATCCGTTACCGGGGGGTGATTTATTTGCCCGGGTTATAAGTCTTTCGATTCTTCAAATTTTACTTGGCTCCCCTTCCCGGCCAAAGCTGTTTGCGAACGCGCAGGACTGAAATGGGAGGGCAATACATGCTCACAGCACTTACCGAAAGGATGCGGCCGGAGGCGGAGGTCATGGATCTGCAACGCCTGGGGTCGCTGCATTCTTCGACGCTCAGCTTCATGTGCACTTTGGTGCGACGGATCATGAAGGAAGAATGGGACATCAGCCGCCGGCTGTTTGATCTGGACCCGGAGGGCTACGGCACGGCCATCTATGAAATCCGAACGCCCAATGGGGTTTTCAGCTTTGTGCTGTTTTCCACCGAATTGCCTGATGAGGAGCGCAATGACCGGGTCATTGCAACCAGTTGGGATCTGACCATGGCGCTTTGCGAAGGCCTGGTGGATGATGTTTGGCTGGAGGATCTGCGCCGCAATGTGCCGAAACAGGAAGCAGGCCGAGTTGATGCGCGGGTGTTCAGCCTGTCGCGGGCCAACCGTTCTTCCCGGCTGTTCAGCTATGTTCTGGAAGAGTTGAGCGCAGGCCGCCAGCCCGATGCGCAGCGCATTGCCGAAGTCGGCTATCTTTACCGGACAACGGCGGTTTACGGCAGCGGCAAGCTGGGCATGGCGGACTGGAACAAGGTCCGGGCGAAGTTTCCGGATTTCAACCGCCCGTTTGCACCGGAAATGTTCATTTGCTTCATGCTGCGCCAGTTCAGTCTGGACCAGGTGGATCATGTCGCCAAATCCCGCGCGCCGGATACCGCGGTGTTGCTGGACGGTCGGCTGAAGCGGTTCTTTGGCATCGGCAATTCCACGGGCCTGGGCATGGCGCCATATCTGATCAACCATGGAGAATTGTTCAGCCAATGGGTGGAAATGCGCGAAACTGCGCTGGCGCAAGTCTTGCACAAGGCGGCTCCGACCGCTTGGCGCATCAGTCTGTTCCACGATCTGGTCAGCCGTGCCAAGCAGCACTTCGGCGAAAGCCACACCAGCGACGCCGAGCAGATCGACCGCAACCAGGTACTGATTGCGGAACTAAGTGAGGTGGACAGCTGGCTGGCCGGGACAGGCGATCAGCTGACAACCTGGTCGGAACTGACGGATCACGCCCGCGATGTCTGGAGCCTGGAAACTCAGGAATTGGTTAACTCCATCTGCCTGGAGATCCACCCGGAACTGGTCAATGATCTTGAAGACAGTTTTGCCGCAATTCCCAACCCAGTGATTGATCCGGCGATGAGCACTGTAGCCCTGCGGCAGTTGATCGAAACCCGGTACGGCTGGGCGCTGGAGATCGATTTTTCTGACGCCACTGAGACCGATGCATTCTGGTACCGCTCGGAAGAAAAGCTTGAGCCGCGGCTGGGTTTTGCCGGGGCCGATCCAGGGGTGGAAAAGCAGATGCCGCTGCCGATCGGGCGCCGGGTACGCGAATGCTATGATCTGCTGATACAGGACCTGGCGGAAAGCCCCGACAGCGATGTGGTCCACTTCCTGCTGCGCCGGCCGACGATGAAAAGCATCGTGCGCCGCATTCAAACCATGTCGCGCCACAAATACGCGGAAATCCGGGCCAATCTGGCCAGCCGCGACATCCGCCCGATGGACATGCTGCGGTGTAAGCTGGCGTTCTTCGGCGTCAGTAAATTCGACCCGCGCTCCAAACTGTGGGTGCGCAACACTATGTACCAAGGCGCCCCGGTGATCGAGGACATCGGCCAGACATACGATAGCTGGTTCCTGCCGCTGAAACCCCAAATGGAGGAGGTCCGGGCATGAGAGTTTCCCGCAACGAAATGATCGCGGCGCTGTCACGCGCTTATGAAGGTGCCGGGCATCAGACCGGAGATTATGAGGATGCTGCACAGCTGATCACCTGGTCGCACATGTGCGGGTTGGGCGGGATTGAGCGCATCACGCTGCCGCCCGAAGCCCCCAAAGGCGGCGTGGCGCCTCGGCTGGATTATGAAAACGCAGGGCTCGCAGTTATTGACGCGGGCGGCGCCGAAGTCTGTGAGCACGGCTCCCTCGCGTCTGATCTCGCCTTTGCCAAGGCGCAGGAAACAGGCTTTGCCATTGTGGAACTGGCCAATTGCCGCGACCCCGGCCTGATCCTGCGCAGCTTGTCGCTCGTGGCCCAGAAGGGCGTCTATATCGGAGCCTACTGGAGCGATCAGATTGGCATGCATGGTGCTAGCTTCGAAAGCGGCGCGGTGTTCCCCAACTACTGGCGTGTGGAACAGGCCGGAGTCGGCAAAGAGGCTTCCGCGCTGTTCATAGTTTGCACCACCCAGGCTGCGCTGCTGGCCGATGCCGTTACCAGGCAGGCCGAACATCCAGAACTGCAGCGGTTCGAAGTCACCGCAGCGCAGCTGGCGGCCAATTATGATCAGTCGCTGGAGCGTGGCATCTCTGTGTCTTCAGACCATTGGTCCGCGTTGAATGCAGCTGCTTGGCCGATACTGGTGCCTTCGGATGACAAATCCCGGGCAGGGGCTGGCCCAGCCTAGGTACCGGCTTAAGAGTTTTCTGGTGCCCAGGAGCGATACCAGTGGCGGTTTCATACCCGCCACTGGCACAGGCAGAAACAGCCAAAGCACTTTTCTGCCTGTGCCATTTATCAACATGACCCAGTGTTCAAGAGCAGTCATTGGCGCAGCCGCAGCGAAATGGC
>NZ_JAKFZM010000058.1:0-21649 GCF_021654205.1 Leisingera sp. MMG026
AGACCTCTGCGCCAGATTCCCGCTGTACCCGAACCTGTAAGCCTTTGCAGCATTGAGACCACAAACCGCCGCGGCCGATCAGCCGCGGCGGTTTTCCATTGCGGCACGGGCAAGGCTCCCGCGCCCCGCAGGTGCATCAAAGATGCCCCGGCACGGGCCTTGGGCCCGGCAGCGCCCCTGCGGGGTGCTGCCCGCGCCGTGCACAAGCACGGCGCCATGCCCAACGCTTTCGGGTCTGCCTGTGGCAGGCCGGAAAGGGGCGGGAGCGGCTGGCGGCTGGACGCGAAGGTGCCCGTTTGCAGGAGAATGCCCGGCAAAAAGTGGAAAGACCCAGAAATATGTGGGAAAATGTGGGTTGTCCTTGTAAGCCGAAAAAAATCCATGCCTTATGGCGTCAGGCAGTTAAACGCGAACAGGCTCACTCTTGTCGGACTCACTTTCTCTATCTCACCGCGAATTGGAGCTGGTGGACGCTTTGCGGCGCTTGGGCGGATCAGCCCGCAGTGCGGAGCTTGCAAAAATGCTGGATGTTTCCGAGGAAACTGTGCGCCGCACCATCAAGGCTCTGAACAAGGCTGGAGCCGTGCAACGGGTGCATGGCGGTGCCTTTCTGGCAGGGCCGCAAAGCGCGACCAGCTTCGCCCGGCGGATTTCTGAGAACCAAAAGGAAAAAGCCCGGATCGCGGCCCGGATCGCTGGACATGCCCGTGATGGCATGGCGCTGTTTCTGGATGTCGGCTCTACCACAGCATTTGTTGCCGAAGAGCTGCGGCAGAAGACCGGGTTGATCGTGGTCACCAATTCTATCGGAGCGGCACAGGCTCTGGCAAACCACAATGGCAACAGGGTGCATTTGCTGGGTGGTGAATTGCAAAGCAATGAGCGCGGCACCTTTGGTTTTGTGGCTGAGCAGCAAGTCCGGCGGTTTGCGCTGGATCTGGCCATACTGTCTGCAGATGCATTTTCTGCCAAACAGGGCGTGCTCTATCACAGTGCGGCCGAGGCGCAGCTGGCCGGGGTGGTTGCCGATTGCACAGAGCAGGTGGCCCTGGCCATGGCCCATCCTAAGTTTGCGGAATCTGCGCCGCATTGCGGACCCTCTCCGCGCAAGATCAGCCTGCTGTTTACCGACCGCAGACCTGACAAGAAACTCTCAGCAGCGCTGGCAGGCTGGGGGGTGAAAGTGGACGTTGTTCCAGGTGGTAAAGATGACTGACGAACAGCTGCCTCAGCGGCAGTCTGAAATGCAGGCCGCTTGATGGACGGCCGCTGGAAATGCCCGCAGCAACTGCCTCAGGAACGGGGTAAGATTGCATTGGTTGCGACTGGGACAGAAACACCCCGGCTACAGGCCGCAAGCAGGAACTGACATGGCGATTTTGACTTTTTTGATCAGTCTGGCGGGAGCCACGATGCTGCTTCTCTATGCGGTGCGGATGGTGCGCACCGGGATCGAGCGCAGCTATGGCGCCTCGTTCCAGCGGCTGCTGACCGGACGGCAAAGCCATCTGCAGGCGGGCCTGATGGGGCTGATGCTGGCGATCGTACTGCAAAGTTCGGCTGCCGTGGCGCTGCTCACCTCCGGGTTCGCGGCCAGCGGCTATCTGGCCTTTCCCACAGGGCTGGCCATCGTGCTGGGCGGCGATCTGGGTTCGGCGCTGATCATTCAGATCCTTTCCTTTGATCTTGATTGGCTGGTGCCGGTGCTGCTGGCGGCAGGCGGGTATCTGTTCGTCAAGACCGAGGCCAAGAAGGCGCGGCAGCTGGGCAGGATCTTGATGGGGGTCGCCTTCATTCTGATTTCGTTGCGATTTCTGCGCGAAGCGATGGATCCGATCCGCGACAGCGCTTTTCTGCCGGCGGTTGCAGGCTATTTGGCGCGGGATTACATCACGGCGTTTCTGGTCGGTGGCGCGCTGGCTTTTGTGATGCATTCGTCAGTTGCCGCTATCCTGATGTGCGTGACGCTGGTGCAGATCGGAGCGATCCCCTTTGCCGCTGGCCTTTCACTGGTATTGGGGGCGAATTTCGGTTCTGCCTTCATTCCCGTCTGGCTGAGCCGCGGAATGGATTTGCGGGCACGCCGCATCCCTTATGCCAACCTGGCTTTGCGCGGCACCTGGGCGGTGATCTGCCTGTTCGGTGCCAATCTGGCGCTGCGCCAGGGGGTGTTGGGGGATCCGCAAGGCGGCCAGATGCTGGTCAACGCGCATCTGGCCTTCAATGCGTCACTGCTGGTGCTTGCGCTGCCGGTTTGCACACCGTTGGGAGAAATCTTTGCCCGGCTGTTCCCCGAACCCGAGCAGACAGAGATAAACCATCCTGGGCGGCCTGTCAGTGCGCTGGAGCAGGGCAGCTATGGCTCAGCTGCGGTGTCTGTTTCGAACCTTAAACGCGAGCTGCTGCGAATGTCGGATCAGGTCAATGCCATGTTCCGCCCGGTACTGGAACTGTACCAATCGGGTGGCAAGGAGAAAATCAAGACCGTCCAGCTGATGGACGCCGAGGTCAACGCTGGGCTCTCCGGTGTCCGGAAATATGTGGCTGCGATCCCCGAGGATGGCTTTGATAAAGAACAGCTGAAGACGGCCCGCAGCCTGATGGAATATGCGATCCGGCTGGAAACCGCTGGTGATGTGGTGGCGCGCCGGCTGACAGTTCTGGCGGGTGATTTGAACAAAAGGAACCTGAGCTTCTCCAGGGAAGGCTGGATGGAGATTACCCGGATGCATGAGGCAATCCTGGCCAATATGCAGCTGGCCTCCAACGTGCTGATCTCCGATGATTTGGAAAGTGCGCGGCTGTTGAGCCTGGAAAAAACCGAATTGAAGCGGATGGAGCACGACAGCCGGAAACGTCACCTGAAACGGTTGCAGAATGGTGCCCGGGAAAGCTTTGACACGTCCGATATCCATTTGGAAACGCTGCGTGCCTTGCGCGAATTCAACAGCCACATTGCAGCTGTGGCCTATCCGGTTCTGTACCGGAACGGTCAGCTGCTGGAGACCCGGCTAATTAATGAAATGCTGCCGGAAGACGCCGAGTGACGCTTGAAATCCAGCCGCCTGCCTAAAGGCCTGTCCAGAACATGACCCTTTTTATCATCGCTATCATCTTGTCGGCAGCGCTGTTGCATGCTGTGTGGAACGCCATCGTGAAGACGGCTGCGGACCGCACCACCACACTCGGGCTGGTTGCCTTTGGCCACGTGATCCCCAGTGCCGTGATGATCACAATTCTGCCGCTGCCTTCTGCTGAAAGCTTTGTCTATATCCTGCTCTCAACGGTGGTTCACTTCGGGTACTACTACATGCTTGGCCGCGCCTATCAGCACGGCGACCTCAGCGTCGTTTACCCGATCGCCAGGGGTATCGTGCCGGCGCTTGTCGGCATATGGGCGATGATCTTTGCCGGCGAGGTTTTGCCATTGCAGGCCTGGGCGGGCATTGCGGTGATTGCCCTTGGCATCCAGCTCAGCAGCTGGAAGGCGCTGCGCTCGGGTGTCGGGCGCGCGGCTCTTGGTTTTGCCGCGGGGACCGGTTTTTGCATTTCGATTTATTCATTGGTCGACGGTATCGGCGTGCGTTTGTCCGGTAACACACTCAGCTACTGGGCCTGGGGGGCATTTCTGCACATTTTTATCGCCGGATTCATTGCTGTGCGCAAGCGCAGCACGCTAGCGGCTTTGCCCGGGCGGACATGGATCCTGGGGATTGCCGGAGGCTTGGTATCCATGACGGCTTACGGGCTGGTGCTTTATGCCAAGAACTTTGCCCCGCTTGGCGCTGTTTCCGCGCTGCGGGAAACGTCGGTGATTTTTGCCGCGCTGATCGGATTTTTCTTTCTCAAAGAAGGATATTGGATACGGCGGCTTGGTTCTGCGGTATTGATGGCCTGCGGTGTGGCCCTGATCGGAATGGCTGTCTAGATCCTGTGCGGCTTGATGCGCTGGCGCAATCAATGAGATTGGGTTGAGACCTCAGGCTCTTGCTCTGGGCTGCGATTCAAGGGCGGCAGTATCTGTCAGAAATGATGCCAAAGTGTGCAGCAGAACTGCCTTTTTGACCGGCTTGGCCAAGAAGTGATCCATGCCCGCATCCAGACAGGCCTGCCGGTCGCTGGAAAACGCGTTGGCCGTCAGGGCAATGATTACTGGCTGGGGAAAGGGCAGATTGCGGATCTCCCGGGTGGCCGCAATGCCGTCCAACTCGGGCATCGACATATCCATCAGGATAATATCCGGCTGTTGTTCCTTGAACATGTCAACTGCCGCGCGGCCATTCCCGGCTTCAGCCAATTCCACCGGCTGACCGCGCAGAAATTTGCGGATCAGCAGCCTGTTGGTCTGGTTGTCCTCAGCCAGCAAAACCTTGCAAGGCCTGATCTGAGGCGCGGTGTCCAGTAAAAACTCTGCGGCCGGGGAGGGCGCTTGCCTGGCTGGCGACATTTGCAGTTCCAGCCGGAAGCAAGAGCCTTGGCCGGGATCTGATTTAACCGAAATGCTGCCGCCCATCCGCTTGGCCAGCATGCTGGAAATGGTAAGCCCCAGCCCGGTTCCGCCAAACTCCTTTGTCGTTGCCGCGTCTGCTTGGGTGAAGCGGTCAAAGATATGGCGCGCTTGTGAGCCGGAAATTCCGATCCCGCTGTCCTCAACTTCGGCGATCAGGCGGCAAGGGTTTCCGTCGGCATGCGAGACGCGGACGTCAATTCTGCCTTGCGGCGTGAACTTGACAGCATTGCCGATCAGATTGACCAGAATCTGCCGCAATCGCCCGTCATCTCCATGCAGCCGCTCCGGTAGCCCGTCAGCGTAAGAGACCTGCAGCGACAGGCCTTTTTCCAGCGCTTTCGGGCGGAACAGCCCCGCCGCACTGCCAATACAGTCGCGCAGGTCGAAATCCTCTTCGGTTATAGAGAATTTCCCGGCTTCCAGCCGCGACAGGTCAAGGATGTCATTGATGATCTTCAGCAGTGCCTGGGCCGAACTGCGGATGGTTTCCACATTTTGCTGTTCATCCAGCGAAAGCTCCGCCTCAGCCAGCAAATCAGCCATGCCGATGATACCGTTCATCGGAGTGCGGATTTCATGGCTCATATTGGCCAGGAATTCCGTTTTGGCCCGATCGGCCTGTTCGGCCGCAACCTTGGCCTCGGCCAGTTCCCGTTCACGCAGTTTGCTATGGGTGATGTCGCGTTCAATGCCGATAATCAGGTCGACTGTGCCATCTTCGCGGGTCACTGGGACGATATTGGTATCGAACCAGGCTTCTTCCCCTGACTTGGTGTAGGTGAGCACTTCGTTGTGATAGCGGATGCCAAGGTCCTTGTGGCGGTTCATTTCCCGGATCACGCCAAGATCGGTATCCGGACCGTCCAGCAATTCTGAAGGTGTCCGGCCAATTGCCTCGCTGGCGGCATAGCCTGTGACGCGGGTGAAGGCCTCGTTGACCCAGAGGATCTGCCGCTCTGCATCGGTCAGGATGATACTGTCGGACGCGTGTTTTGCGACCAGCGACAGACGGTGCAGTTCCGCCTGTTGTTTTTGCAATTCGGCATGGGCGTCTTCCAGTGCGCGTTTGCCGTGTTTCAGTTCGCTGTTCCGCTCGGACAGAGTCTGATTCGCACGGATCAGTTCTTCGCGCAGATGGACATCCTCCGACACATTCCAGTTGACGCCAATCATCCAGTCGCGGCCTTGCGCATCTGTAAACGGGCTGGCCAGCGCCCGGATATGCTTGAAGGTGCCATCTTCCAGAACAATCCGGAAGTCCGAGGCGAAATGTGTCTTGTTCCGTTCCGCTGACTGCAGTGCCTTGGCCACCCGGTCCCGGTCGCCGGGGTGCAGCATGGCCATCCATTCGGCCCCCTCCGGCGGCCCGTGCTGCACGGGTACGCAGTAGAGTTCATGCATGCGGCTGTCCCAGCTCACCTTCTGACTCACCGTGTCGCATTCCCAAATACCCACACGGGATGTTTTGACTGCAATTTCCAACCGCCGCGAGACGGCCTCCAGCTCGGCTTCCCTGCGCCGCAGCTGGCCGATAACGGTTTGCCTTGCAGCAGACAGCCTGCCGGCCAGAAACGTCGGGAAAACGACCAGTGCCGCCGCCGCCAGCAGACCCAGCCTCAGCTTCCACAGGTTGCCAGGAACACTTTGCCAGCCGCCTCGGGGCCGGGCGGCCAGTTTCCAGGAACCAACTGGCAGGTTTATGTCCAGCAGAACGGGATCTCCGGTCAGCATGTCCGGCACGCCGAAAAACTGGCGGCCAGAGGGGCCCGTCCCGTCTTGGCCGGTCAGCGCTATTTCCAGGCCGCCCTTGTTTCCATGGATGCCGGTCTCGGTGTAAAGAGTGCCGGTTGCGACCACAGCCGAGAGAATACCCCAAAACTGCCGGTCAGTCCCCGACCCGGTGAAAATAGGAAGCCGGTAGATAAACCCGGTGCCGCCCTGTACCAAGTTTACCGGCCCGGCCAGCACCATGTCACCGCTATCGCGAACCCGGTGTGCCGCCGCCCGCTGAGCGGCATTCTGATTGTAGTCCAGCCCAATGACGGGTTCGTTCCCTTTCACCGGATAGACCAAGGA
Source organism: Leisingera sp. MMG026 (assembly GCF_021654205.1). Taxonomy (NCBI): domain Bacteria; kingdom Pseudomonadati; phylum Pseudomonadota; class Alphaproteobacteria; order Rhodobacterales; family Roseobacteraceae; genus Leisingera; species Leisingera sp. MMG026. The sequence continues at coordinate 6,587 of NZ_JAKFZM010000058.1, forward strand.
AACCACTAAACCGGGGGCCGCCGCGATGTGCCTGATGGCGGTCTTTCCCTCCAGCACCTGTGCGGCCATCCGGCTGAACCGCGCCTGCTGCATGTCCGGTTCGGTGGCCAGCATCGCGGCCAACCCGCGCAGCCGCTGATAGTCGCCATTGACTTGGCCTTCCAGCCGGGACTTGAGCATCCCTGCCTCTTGCTGGACCCTGGCACGTTCAGACTGGTGGTGGATTGTGGCGTTTTGCTGCTCAGCGTAAAACCCTGCAGCACAGACTACCGCCAAGGCAAGCAGGGCGGGCAGGTATGTCCGGTTGCTGAAGGCGCGCAGCCAGCGAGCAGGAAGTTTAGACACGGCCATCTTGCCACCTTTGCATTTGCGCGAAGCACTGCTGGCATCCGTGTCCAGAATGTATGCCAAGTGTTCGGTTCAGCCCCAATGTCCTCTTAAAGTCTGAAAATAGGGTTTTCACAACACCGGTGCAGGCTGAGCGGCGCTGCGGCCGCCAACGCGGCGTCCGCAGCGGGCCGTTGCGCGACGGGTTTTGCAACTAGGCTGTTGTCTTTGCCACAATGTGCTCTGCTCCAGTCGGGATCAAAAGTCCTGCCATTTTGCCAAGGCGGCCGAGCCCTCCGTGGCGGGAATGGCGGAATGCGTCTCAGGCAAATCATCCCAGCCAGAGCCATGAGCGGATGGCTGGACCGGTTCCGGCACCTGGCAGCGCGAAGGTGTGTCCATACCGACATTGAAATTGTCCACCAGCCCGGCCAGCTTGGAGGCGTCGCCGTTCAGCAGCTGGCCTGCTGCCGTCATCTGCTCCACCATCGCGGCGTTCTGCTGGGTCACCTGGTCCAGTTGCATCACGCCGGTGTTGATTTCACCAATGCCCGTGGATTGTTCTGCTGCGCCCTCGGCAATCCCCGAGACAAGCCCCGAGATATGGGTGACCTGGGAAACGATGCTGTTCAGCGCCTCGCCGGCTTTGCCGACCAGATCCACGCCCTTTGCCACTTGGTCACCGGAATTGGAGATCAGCGCCTTGATTTCCATGGCCGCATCCGAGGACCGCTGCGCCAGGGCCCGCACCTCGGAGGCAACAACAGCAAAACCGCGTCCGGCATCGCCTGCGCGCGCCGCCTCGACGCCTGCATTCAGCGCCAGCAGGTTTGTCTGAAACGCGATATCGTCGATCACACCGATGATCTGCGAAATATGGGAGGCCGATGCTTCGATCCCGTTCATCGCAGAAACCGCGTTTTGCACCACTTCACCGCTGGCCTCGGCTTCGTCCCGGGCCTCGTTCATGGCGGTTTCCACCCGGCGTGCGCCATCGGCTGCAGCCTTAACGCTGGCGGTCATCTGATCCAGCGCGGCAGCGGTCTGCTCCAGCGTGGCGGCCTGGCTTTCGGTGCGCTGCGACAGATCATCCGAGGCCTGGCTGATTTCAGAAGTGCCATTGCGGATGCTGGTGGTGGCTTCCACCACTTCGCGCACTGTATTGTTCAAGGTGTCAGCCGTCTGGTTGAAATCAAGGCGCAGGCCCTTGTACGCTTCCGGGAAAGGTTCTGTAATCGGGTTCGAAAAGTCCCCGTTTGCCAGACGCTTCAGGCCGTTACGCAGTTCACCAACAACGAGATCCTGCTGGCGTTGCAATTCAGCCCGTTCCTCTTCTGCCGTCTGGGCATTTTGCAAGTCAGTTTTGAAACCTTCGAGGATACCGGCAATATTGCCGAATTCATCGCCGGTGCCATGACCGGCGACCGGGTGATTGTAATCCTTGGCTGCGATGTGCTCGACACTGTCGGACAGGGCCGAAACCTTGCGGGCAATGCTGCGGGCTGCCACCCAGGACAGGAGTGCCACAGCCAATGCCACGCCAACGGCCTGCAGCATGGCGGCGTTGGACAGGCTGTTTTGGGCTGCCAGCGCCTCGGCGCTGTCAACTTCCAGGACAATGCCCCAGGTCCGGTCTTCGAGGGCAACGCCCGCAGCCATGGCTTCGACCGGTTGGCCCGCCAGGCCCGGAGTGCCCGAAAAACTGCTTTTCCCGCCGCCAAGTGCCGCCGTAATCTGTGCCAAACCGGGCAGGTCCGACAAGGCCTGATGCCCGTTGCCGCGGTCCGAAGCAGTCAATGCGACTCCATCGCCGCGCACCAGGTAGGCCTGGCCGGATTCCCCCAGCAGACTGGAGTGGGACAGAAGCTCAGAGATGTCTTCAACCGGGACGCGCAGCACCAACGCCCCCATCATTGCGCCTTTCTTCAGGATCGGAGCAGAGATGAACATTGCCGGGCGGCCGCTATCGGCTTGGTAGGCAGCCATTTCCGACAGGAACACTTGGCCGCGCTCCAGTTCCAGCGCGGCGCGGAATGCTATGCCCAACCCGCTGTCCTGATACGGCCCATCCAGGTAATTCAGCGCAAAATCATCGTTCTTTTGCACCGCATAGACCATGTTGCCCTGCACATCCAAAAGATAGGCGTCCAGGAACCCCTGTTCTTCCAGAAAGGTGACAAATCCGGTGTGATTCATCTTGTGGCGGATGGACCAGGCGGATTTGTCTTTGGCATCGAGCAGCTTGTAGCGCTCACCTGCAGGGTTGGGGTTGCCGTCTGCATAGGCGGCGCGCAGATGCCCGCTGGGGTCATCGCCCAGAGAATAGAAACCGTTGGAAAAATCCCGCAATGCCGTTTCAACTGCTTTACTGGCCACCAGTGTCCGGGTCTGCGAGCGCAGGTCGGCCACCCAGTTCTCCAGTGCCTCTTTGCGCTCTTCCAGCAGTGTCGCATATGCGGCTTCCCGGTTGGCCTTCAGTGCTTGTCCGGCCTCCCAGGCAAAGAAAAGGCCAGAGGCGAGGGTCAGAATTATCGTGGGGGCGGCGATAGACAGCGGCAGTTTGCGGCCCAATGGCATATTCGCCCAGAATTTGAACAGTCGAGTCATTGCAGCGTAGTTCCCATCAACATTTGAGTCTGCCGGCAGCCTGGGAGCAGCCGTGAACGGTGCCAGCTGAGTGGCGCCTGATGGCAAAACACTTGATGGGATTCATTTCGGCAGCGTTAAATTATGTGCCAAAACCCCTGATTTGCTGCATTTGGCAGGTCATATGCAGCAAAAAAGCAGATCCATTTTTATCTGTGGCCTTACGAGTCTGTTGCGAATCGCCGGTGCGCCACTGAGCCGTGCCGCCCTCCGGCCGGGCTTGGAAGAGCAGCGAATCCCCTGCGCCAGTTTCAGTATCCGCTGCACAGGGTAAATTGCATTCAAGGGTGGCAGGACAGGCGGGCTGCGAGTCTGAGGATATGAAAACCCCTGTGCTCACGGTGATTTTGCGTGTTTGCTGCGCTCGTCTTACTGAAACAGGCTGCCAAAAAACCGGCACTATCTGGTCAGTATTCTGAAAACATTCAATGTTTGAAAGATGGTGCTGCTGGAGAGAATTGAACTCTCGACCTCTCCCTTACCAAGGGAGTGCTCTACCTCTGAGCTACAGCAGCGCCGGTGAGGGGGCTTTTAGGCATAAACGCTGAGGGGCGCAAGAGCATTCTGGACGGTTTTTTCCCACTCAGTTACAGAAGTCTTATGGCGGAAAAGAAAACACCGAAAAACGACAGGTCAGCGGCATCGCGCGAAGACCGGCTGAAGGCAGCGCTCAAGGCAAACATGGCCCGGCGCAAGGCTCAGGCCAAGGCGCGGGCGGAAAAGCCGGACCAGGATACGGGCAAAAACGGAGAGTAAGGGCAGATGGATTCGATTCTGGTAACTGGCAACGGCCCGCTGAACGGGCAGATTCCAATCGCAGGGGCCAAAAACGCCTGCCTCACCCTGATGCCTGCGACGCTCCTGAGCGAGGAACCGCTGACGCTGACCAATGCGCCGCGGTTGAGCGATATCAAGACAATGACATTGCTCTTGCAGTCACTGGGCGCCGAAGTGTCCAGCCTGCAGGACGGCCAGGTGCTGGCACTGTCGAGCCATGACCTGACCAGCCATGTGGCTGACTATGACATCGTGCGGAAAATGCGCGCCTCCAATCTGGTGCTGGGTCCGATGCTGGCGCGGCTGGGGCAGGCGGTGGTGTCGCTGCCCGGCGGCTGCGCAATCGGCGCCCGGCCGATGGATCTGCACATTCAGGGTCTTGAGGCGCTGGGCGCCGAGATTGAGCTGAAGGACGGGTATCTGCACGCCAAGGCCCCGGGGGGGCTGAAAGGCGCGGTGGTGGAGCTGAGCTTTGCCTCGGTCGGGGCAACCGAGAATATCATGATGGCAGCCACCCTGGCAAAGGGCACCACCGTCATCAAGAACGCCGCGCGCGAGCCGGAGATCGTTGATTTGGCCGATTGCCTGCGGAAAATGGGCGCGCAGATCGACGGCGACGGTACCCTCGACATCACCATTCAGGGCGTCGACCGCCTGCATGGGGCGACTCATCAGGTGGTAACCGACCGGATCGAGCTGGGCACATATATGCTGGCACCCGCGATCTGCGGCGGCGAGGTGGAGCTGCTGGGCGGCCGCCGCAGCCTGCTGGAAAGCTTCTGCAGCAAACTGGAGGCGGCAGGAATCGAGATCACCGAGGGTAAAAACAGCCTGACCGTCAGCCGCAAGAACGGCCGGCTGCAGGCCGTGGATGTGGTGACCGAGCCATTCCCGGGCTTTCCGACCGACTTGCAAGCACAGATGATGGCACTGATGTGTACTGCTGAAGGCACGTCTGTTCTGGAAGAAAAGATCTTTGAGAACCGCTTTATGCATGCCCCGGAACTCACCCGTATGGGGGCACAGATCGAAGTGCACGGCGGCCATGCAACCGTGACTGGCGTTGAAATGCTGAAAGGCGCTCCGGTGATGGCTACCGACCTGCGCGCCTCGGTCTCGCTGATTCTTGCCGGCCTGGCGGCGGAAGGCGAAACCAAGGTAAGCCGGGTCTACCACTTGGACCGCGGCTATGAGCATGTGGTGCGCAAACTGTCCGGCGTCGGCGCCAAAATCGAACGGATCAGGGAAGAGTGATGGCGGATGCAAGCTTTGAAGACGGCCGCGAGGCGCCTCTGAATCTGGGCGCACTGGAGGAGGAGGATCTCAAGGTCCTGTCCTCATTGTTGCAGGATGCGGTGTTTCCGGTCACCGAAATGAGCTGGCGCGCTTCCGAACGCCGCTTTGCACTGCTGGTGAACCGTTTCCGGTGGGAGGACCGCGAGGCTGCGGAACGCCGTGGCAGGGCTTTTGAGCGGGTGCAGTCGCTGCTGGTGGTGAACAATGTCCTGGGCGTTTCCTCACAAGGCGTGGACCGCAAGGACAAGGACCTGGTCCTGTCGCTGCTCTCGGTTGAATTTGAGCCGGGGGAGGACGGTGCCGGCCATGTATTGCTGACCTTGGCCGGCGACGGCGCGGTTCGCTTGGCGGTCGAGGCGCTGGAGCTGTCCCTTCGTGATGTCACCCGCCCCTACCGGGCGCCTTCTGGCCAGGCCCCGGACCACGGCAGCTGAACCATGCAGAACAAGCGCGGCATTTCCCAGGCTTTCGCCGCCCCGGCGGCACCGCTGGAAATCCGCCGCGCCAACGTTTTTGACGTCTTTGCCATGAGCCGGGTGCTCATCGCCTCGATCCGCGATCTGTGTCAGGCGGACCACGGCAGTGATGCCGCCCGGATCGCGGACTGGACCGCCAACAAGACGCCGGAGCAGGTCCGCGGCTGGATCGCCGGACCCGGGTGCTACTGGCTGGCCGAGCATGGCGGCGAGGCCGCTGCCGTGGGCGGGCTGTCTCCGGACGGCTCCATCTCCCTGCTGTATGTTGCCCCAGCCGCAGCCGGCCGGGGCACTGGCGCCGTCATGCTGGCGTATCTGGAGGCGGAGCTGCTGCAGAGCGGCCATGCCGAGGGCCGCCTTGACGCCACCCGGACAGCACTGGACTTCTATCGCAGGCACGGCTGGCAGACGGCAGGAAAGACTGGCGGATGCTGCGGCACACCCTGCATTGCAATGCGCAAATCCTTACGCTGAGCTTCCGCTTCGTTCTGGTTCCAAACACCCCGGGGTGAATTGGCCGCCAGGCCAAGAGGGGCAGAGCCCCTTACCCTATTTAAACCTGCAGGGCAGCGCCCCTGCCGCTTGCGTCCAATTGCACCGTTCGCACGCATAAATCTTGAGGCTCTGCGCCCTTGCGGATATGCGGGGGCCAAAGGAGATCCCGATGCCGCAGTTTCTGAACACCGCTGATGCCGGTTTTGAGCAGTCCTTCACCGCCCTTCTGGGCGCCAAGCGCGAGGATAGCCCGGATGTGGATGCTGTTGTGGCCGGGATCATCGCTGACGTGCGCGACCGCGGTGATGCGGCACTGGTGGAGCTGACGGCGAAGTTTGACCGGATGGAGCTGGAGCCTGCGCAACTGCGGATTACTGGTGCAGAGGTGGAGGCGGCCATCGCCACGGTTTCTGCTGAAGAGCGTCAGGCACTGGAACTGGCGGCCGACCGCATCCGCGCCTATCACATGCGCCAGATGCCGGAAGATGCGCAGTGGACTGACGAGGCCGGCGCAACGCTGGGCTGGCGCTGGTCGGCGGTGTCGGCGGCTGGGCTTTATGTTCCGGGCGGGCTGGCCTCTTATCCCTCTTCGGTGCTGATGAACGCGATCCCGGCCAAAGTTGCAGGCGTGCAGCGGCTGGCGGTCACGGTTCCAACCCCGGACGGCCAGATCAACCCGCTGGTGCTGCTGGCAGCAAAGATTGCAGAGGTGGATGAAATCTACCGGGTCGGCGGGGCACAGGCGGTGGCGGCGCTGGCCTATGGCACTGAAACTATCGCCCCGGTCGATAAGATCACCGGCCCGGGCAATGCTTTTGTTGCAGCCGCCAAGCGGCGGGTGTTTGGCAAGGTCGGCATCGACATGATCGCCGGGCCGTCTGAAATCCTGGTGATTGCGGATAAGGACAATAATCCCGACTGGATCGCACTGGATCTGATGAGCCAATCCGAACATGACGAAAGCGCCCAGTCGATTCTGATCACCGATGACGAAGGATTTGGCCTGGCTGTGGCAGCGGCGGTGGATAAGCGTCTGGAAACGCTGGAACGCCGCGCAATTGCCGGCCCCTCCTGGCGGGATTTCGGTGCGGTGATAACTGTGCGGGACCTGGATGAGGCGGCGGCGCTGTCCAACCGCATTGCACCGGAACATCTGGAGTTGTGTGTCGCCGATCCGGCGGCCTTGAGCGAAAAAACCATCCACGCAGGCGCCATCTTCCTGGGTCAATACACGCCCGAAGCCATTGGCGACTATGTCGGCGGCCCGAACCATGTGCTGCCGACGGCGCGTTCGGCCCGGTTTTCCTCCGGATTGTCAGTTCTGGATTTCCTCAAGCGCACGACCCTTAGCCAGATGACATCGGACGCACTGCGGGCAATTGGCCCGGCGGCAGAAATTCTGGCTCGCAGTGAAAGCCTGCAGGCGCACGGTCTGTCTGTTACCGCACGGTTGGATGCGCTGAACAAGTAAGCGAAGCAGGTGCGTTGCCCCTCTGTGCGTGCCGCGCATTCACTCCGGGATACTGTTAGCCAGAAGAAGAACCGCGCGCACTCAATAGTGCGCGGTATAGCCGCCATCCACAGCCAGCACCTGCCCGGTGATGTAGGACGCGGCAGGGGAGGCGAGGAACAGGATGGCGGGCGCCAGCTCTTCAGGCTCGCCCCAGCGGCCGAGCGAGGTGGCATTTTTCAATTTCGCTGCAATTTCCGGGTCAGCGGCCGCGGACATGTTGGGGCTGGTTTTGAAGAAACCCGGGGCGATAGCATTCACTGTGATGCCTTTGGGGCCAAGCTCCGCTGCCAGTGCCTTGGTCATGCCGTTGATACCGGCTTTGGCTGTTGTATAGGCCGCATCCCCGGATTGGGCGATGAGTCCGGCAATCGAGGATATGTTGATGATGCGGCCATACCCCTTTGGTGCCATTTGGGCGGCGGCCAATTGTGCAAGGCGGAACGGGGCGATCAGATCAACATCCCATAGCGCTTGCAGATCGGATCGCGTGAAGTCCATGAGGTTGCGCCGGTCTCGCTGGCCCACGTTATTGACCAGAATATCGAGACCGCCTTCACCAGCGATGCCTTCGAATGCCGCGGTTGCAGATCCCTCATCAGCCACATCCAGAACCAATGCGCGGGCCTTTCCCGGCATCCGGCTCAAGGCCGCCGCCACCCTTTCTTTATTGCGTCCGTTCACCCAAACCTCGGCTCCGGCTTCAGACAGAAGGCGGGCAGCGGCAAACCCCAGCCCGTCCGTGGAGCCGGTCACCAGCGCGCGCTGGCCTTTGAGGGAAAACTGATCAAGCCCTGTCATCATCCTGTCTCCTGTTGCAGGCAAGCTGTTCGTGCAGGCGTGGCCTGTCAAGCACTGCCGCAAATGGCGCAGGCTTTGACGCCCGCTGCTGCATTGCCCCAAGCGCGGCGGTGCGATAGTCATGGCCGGACGCCTTAGCGCATATTAGAGACAAAGACCCATGAGCCGCATCAGCCATATTGAATTGGACGACCGCAACCTGCCGCCTCCGACGCCCGAGATCGAGCAGGAGCGCAAGGTGGCGATTTACGACCTGATCGAGGACAACAGTTTTGCACTGCCGTCCCGCGAAGGACGCGACCTGCCCGCCGGCCCTTATCATTTAGGACTGGCGATCCGCGACAAGCGCTTGGTCTTTGACATTATCACGGAAGAGGGTGAGAAAGCAGCAGAGTTCCACCTGTCGTTGTCGCCGTTCCGTCAGGTGGTCAAGGACTACTATCAAATCTGCGAAAGCTACTTCAGCGCGGTGAAAACCATGCCGCCCAGTCAGATCGAGACCATCGACATGGCGCGACGCGGCATCCACAACGAAGGCAGCCGGGTTCTGCAGGAACGGCTGGAAGGCAAGGCCGAAGTCGACACCGACACCGCCAGACGCCTGTTCACCTTGATCTGCGTCTTGCATTTCGGAGGCTGACGGGTGGAGGAGCTGCCGCAGTCCATTCTGTTCTGTTGCGACCACAATTCGGTCCGCTCTCCAATGGCGGAGGGCATCATGAAGAAATTCTTTGGCACCGGCACCTATGTGCAGTCCGCCGGTGTCAAGAACGACATGGAGATCGACGGTTTCGCCATCTCTGTCTGCCAGGAAATCGATGTCGAGCTGTCGCGCCACCGGTCGCGCTCGTTTGATGAGATGGAACGCTGGGGCGATGACCTGTCGTCCTTCGATCTGGTGGTGGCGCTGTCGCCTGCCAGCCAGCGCCGGGCGCTGGAACTTACCCGTTTTTTTCACCTCGATGTCGAATATTGGCCGATTATGGACCCTACCGGGCTCGGCGAGACACGCGCAGCCAAGCTAGATGTCTACCGGCAATCACGGGACCAAATCATCCAGCACTTGAAGAGCCGCTGGGGTGAACCGACGGAGAGAACATGACCGAAACCATTGCGCGCTATTTCGCAGCCTTCAACGCCGCCGACACCGACGCCATGCTGGACTGCCTGGACGACCAGATTGCCCACCATGTGAACGAGGGCAAAATCCGGGTAGGCAAAGATAAGTTCGCGGAATTCTGCGCCCACATGAGCCGCTGCTATAAGGAAGAGCTGACCGGTATGGTGATCTTTTCCAACGGCGACGGCACCCGTGCAGCGGCAGAGTTCATCGTCAACGGCACCTATCTGGTGACGGACGAGGGCCTGCCGGAAGCCAAAGGCCAGACCTACCGCCTGCCAGGCGGCTCGTTCTTTGAACTGAAAGACGGCAAGATTTCCCGCGTCACCACCTATTACAACCTGGCGGACTGGATCGCCCAGGTCTCTGCCGGATGACGATCCGGGTTGAGACGATGACCGGCGCGGCGCTGGAGGCCGCGCTGGACGACGTGGCACACCTGCGCATCAAAGTCTTCCGCGCCTGGCCATACCTGTACGATGGCGACTTGGCGTATGAGCGGGAATACCTGCAAAGCTACCGTGACAGCACTCGCGCCGTGGTGGCCGGAGCTTTTGACGGTGAAACCCTGGTCGGGGCCTCCACCGGCGCACCGCTGAGCGATCATGCGGATGATTTCGCGGCGGCGTTCGAGGGCACCGGCATTGACCTGACCGGCGTCTTCTACTGCGCCGAATCCGTGCTGCTGCCGGAATACCGCGGCCATGGTGCCGGCCACGGTTTCTTTGATGCGCGCGAATCCCATGCCCGCAAGCATGGGTTCAGCAAGACCGCCTTTTGCAGCGTGCAGCGCCCGGCGAACCACCCGTTGCGGCCTGCGGACTACGCGCCGCTGGATCCGTTCTGGCACAAGCGTGGCTATGCCCCGCTGCAGGGTGCCATCGCGCATTTTTCCTGGAAGGATGTGGATCAGGCCGAGGAAACCAGCAAGCCGCTGCAGTTCTGGATCCGGGATCTGTAAGGGGGGGGCAGGCGCCCGCGCGGGGCGCCTTAAACCTGAAATTCAGACGCCTTCGGGGCGGGCTTTTTGCAGCTCGTCCAGGGCCTGCTTGTGCTGGGCCAGGAAGAATCGCACGTCATCCTGAGCGGACTTGAAACTGTTCTGCGCCGCAACCAGCGCCTTGCCGGTTGCAACCCGCTCCTTCTCGATGCCGGGCTGCTTGGCGTATTGCTTCAGCAGGCTGGTGGCTTCCTTCAGGATCTTGGGCAGGGTTTCCTTGATGTTCTTGGCATGAAGCGCGATCTTGTGCTTTTTGATCAGCGCCCGAAGCGCTGCGTCGGCTTTGCCTTCGATATCCTCGCGATTGACGCCTTCCTTACTGTACTGCGTCTTCCAGGCCTTGCGGACGGCCTCCATGTCCTTTTCAGCCTGTTTCACATCCTTGACGATGTCATTGCAGGCGCCTTCGATCTTGGCGCCACGGGTATGAAGATCCTTCAGCTCCTTCAGAACCAGCTTATTTTTCTGGTCATGCTCCTTCTTGAGCTTTTCCAGATGCTTGTCGGTTTCTTCATTTTCCTTCTCGACCTTCAGCTGCTGCGCCATCTGCTTTTGCTTGATCTTGTCCGCATTGCGGGCCAGCTCTGCTGCCGCATCCTCTCGCTTTTCGATCAGCTTGGCATAGGCCAGGCACAGGTCCCTGCTGTGCGATTGCAGCTTGCCGCATTTGCCGCGCGCCTTCAGCATCGCATTGGCCAGCATACTGAACGCCTGCACGATCTCAGGCATCTGGTCCAGATCTGCCTTGGACGGATCGCCTGACGGCGGCACGCCCATTTTCTCCAGCAGATCCATATATTTGCCCACGCCACTGCCCTTGCAGGCGCCGGCCCGGTATTCACGCCAGAATTTGGTGCGGAAGCCTTTTTTCGGGATGTCGGCAATAACGCCTTTCAGGTTCTTGTCATCAAGCTTGGTAGCCAAGGGAGTGGTCCTTTTTCAAATTAACAAATGAGTGTCTGCGCCCGAGAATGGCCAAATAGCCGCGCAACACCAAGATGGAACGCTGGATGCAGCTGTTTCCGTTGCAAAAATGCGCATACTTTTCGAACTGTTTTTGCGGCCCGGTCCGGCGGCAGCTGCAATCTGTATAGTGCCCCGCCTTGCGCCGGGCACCTTTGCAGGGCAATCCTGCCGGAAGGCCGCACCGGGATGCGGCTGCCGGCCACCGGAGAGACCGCATGAAAATCGCCACCGCCGCCTATCCGCTCGACTGGCTCAGCAGCTGGGCACAATATGAGGACAAGCTGGCCGCCTGGGTGGCAGAGGCTGCCGGAAATGGCGCCGAGCTGCTGGTATTCCCGGAATACGGCGCGATGGAGCTGTCAACGCTGGACGGCGCGGCGGTTGCCGCCGATCTGGAGCAGTCGATCCACTCGGTGTCGGAAAAAATGGAGGATGCTGCCGCGCTGCATCTGCGGCTCGCCGCCGAACACGGGGTGCATATCCTGGGTGCCTCTGCCCCGGTCAACAGCGGCCTCACCCGGCCGGTGAACCGGGCAGAGCTCTACACGCCCTCAGGTAAGCGGGATCATCAGGACAAGCAGATCATGACCCGGTTCGAGCGAGAGGACTGGGGCATCATGGGCGGCGGGCCGCTCAAGATTTTCGATACCGCCCTGGGCAGAATCGGGGTGCTGATCTGCTATGACAGCGAATTCCCGCTGCTGGGGCGTGCGCTGGCACAGACGGATGTGATTCTCGTCCCCTCCTGCACAGAAGCGCTGGCCGGATACTGGCGGGTGCGCATCGGTGCCATGTCCCGGGCGCTGGAAAATCAATGCGTGACTGCCATGGCATCCATCGTCGGCGCCAACGAATGGTCCGAGGCAGTGGACCTGAACACCGGTACCGGCGGCATTTTCGGCCCGCCGGACAAGGGCTTCCCCGGCACCGGCGTTCTGGCCGAAGGCACGCTGAACCAGCCGGGCTGGACCTACGGCGAGGCCGACCTGGAGGCCATCGCCCATGTGCGGGCATCTGGCGGGGTGTTGAACCGGCTGCATTGGGAAGAACAAATGCCGCGGGTGAAATCGGTCACAAAGACCGCGCTTTGCTGATTGAGCCCTTGAAATATTGGAAAAATGACCCCATTTAGGCGCACGTCCCGCAGTTTGCGGGGTAACCCAATGATGGAGACAACATGGCCAAGGAAGATACGCTCGAATTTCCCGGTGTCGTGAAGGAACTCCTGCCTAACGCGACGTTTCGGGTCGAGCTTGAGAACGGCCATGAAATCATCGCGCATACGGCAGGCAAGATGCGCAAGAACCGCATCCGTGTTCTGGCAGGCGACAAGGTCCAGGTGGAGATGACCCCCTACGACCTGACCAAAGGCCGGATCAATTACCGCTTCAAGTAAGCAATTGATCTGGAAGAAATATCAAGGCCCGGCACTTTGCCGGGCTTTTGTTTTGAAGCGGCCTGGCGGCTGCTGTCTCCGGCGGGGTTACTTTGGGCAAGTGGAAATGACCCGGCCCGCTTTCCCACTGCCGGAATTCGCCTTATGACGGGCGCAAAGAGGTAAGAGGGTCAAGGCATGGCATTTATCCTGGGATCAGGCAGCCCGAGGCGGTTGCAGTTGCTGGCGCAGCTTGGCGTGCATCCGGATGAGGTGCGCCCGCCGGAAATTGACGAAACACCGCTCAAGAATGAGCTGCCGCGGGTCTATTGCGCGCGGGTGACTCGGGAAAAAACCGAAGCTGTCCCCACGGGGACAGAGGATGTTGTTCTGTGCGCCGACACCACTGTTGCCCTGGGCCGCCGCATCTTGGGCAAGCCGCGCGATGCGGGTGAGGCAGCGGAGTTCTTGCTGGCTCTCTCCGGCCGCCGCCACCGGGTGATCACTGCCGTTGCCGTGCGCCGCGGAGACCGTGTCTGGGAAAAGGACGTGGTCAGCCAGGTCAAGATGAAAAACCTCTCCGACGAGGAGCTGAACGCCTACCTCGCCACCGGCGACTGGCAGGGCAAGGCCGGCGCCTATGCTATCCAAGGCCCCGCTGGCGCCTTCATTCCATGGATCAGCGGCTCTTTCACCGGAATTGTCGGACTGCCGTTGTCTGAAACCGCAAATCTGCTGCGCGCCGCCGGGCTGCCGCTGTATCAGGAGGCCGCCGCATGAAGGGCCGCACTATCATTCTCGACCACATTCAGGACCGTGAAGCCGCAGCACTGATGGTGGACGGCAAACTGGAGGACTTCCTGGCCGAAAGCGACGCCCCCGCGCCCGGCACCATCTACCGCGCCCGCGCCGACCGGCCCGTGAAGGGGCAGGGCGGCATGTTCCTGACCACGCCTGACGGCCCGGCCTTCCTGCGCCAGGTCAAAGGACTGGCACCTGGCCAGATGATCCTGGTGCAGGTCTCCGGCTATGCCGAACCGGGCAAGGCGATTCCGGTCACCCAGAAGCTGCTGTTCAAGAGCCGCTATGCCATTGTCACGCCGGAGGCGCCGGGGCTGAACATCTCGCGCAGCATCCGCGACGAGGACGAGCGCGACCGGCTGTTGGAGATTGCACATGAGGAAATGGGCGAGTCGGGCTACGGCCTGATCCTGCGCTCTGCCTGCGCCGGCGCGGACAGCGAAGAGATCGCCGAAGACGTTGCTGCCATGGCGGCGCTGGCGGCGCAGGTAATGCAGGATGAAGGTTCCGAGCCGGAGGTATTGGCCGAAGGTGACACCCCCCATCTGCTGGCCTGGCGGGACTGGGTGGAGCCTGCTGATGTGGAGCGCGAACCCGGCGGGTTCGAACGCCTGGGCGTACTGGATGCGCTGGACATTGCACAGGGTATCCGCGAGCCGCTGCCGGGCGGCGCCTTCCTGTTCATCGAGCCGACCCGCGCCCTGGTGGCGGTGGATGTGAACACCGGCTCGGACACCTCGCTTGCGTCGGGCGTTAAGGCCAATATGGCCGCCGCCAAGGTCCTGCCCCGCGCCTTGCGGGTGCGCGGCTTGGGCGGCCAGATCATCCTGGACCTGGCCCCGATGCCCAAGAAGGACCGGCGCGGCTTTGAAACCGCGCTGCGGTCCGCCTTCCGGGCCGATTCCGAGGAAACGGTTCTGGCTGGCTGGACCAACCTCGGCCATTTTGAGTTGCAGCGCAAACGCGGCCGCATTGCCCTGAATGAGGTGCTGAAATGAGCTGCCCGATCTGCGGCGGGGAAACGCAGAAGACACACCGGCCTTTCTGTTCCAAGCGCTGTGCTGATATCGACCTCGGGAAATGGCTGACCGGTGCCTATTCAGTGCCTAGCCAGGACCTGGAAGACATTGAAAACGCTCTGGAAGAAGCTGGCCGCGCGCAGGCGCCGGAAGAAAATCCGCAGCAAACCCGCCATTAGCGCTTTTCTTTGAAAAACCCTCTGGACACCGCCGCGCGCTCGTCATAGAAGGCCCTCACCCAAGGCGAACAGCCTTCCCGTGCCCGGGTAGCTCAGGGGTAGAGCAGTGGATTGAAAATCCTCGTGTCGGTGGTTCGATTCCGCCCCCGGGCACCACTAAATCACTGAAAAATAAGTGGTTTTTAGTCATCTGATCGACTCTCCTCGTCAGGGTTTGACAGTTTATTTTGCGGGTTTGACACTCTTGCTTGCTGAGCACGTCGCTCATACTCACC
>NZ_JAKFZM010000059.1:0-21574 GCF_021654205.1 Leisingera sp. MMG026
GCGTTCGAACTTTTCCTTAGCCATGATGGCCTCCTATTGTTTCGAGAGGAGCCCGCAACGGACGCGAACCCCTCAATTTTTTGACGCTTACGCGAATTTCGCCTGGATCTCTTCCGAGATGTTCTGCGGAACCGGTTCGTAATGGTCGAACTGCATGGTGAACTGGGCGCGGCCCGAGCTCATCGAACGCAGGGTGTTGATGTAGCCGAACATGTTCGCCAGCGGCACAAACGCGTCGATTGCGATTGCGTTGCCGCGGTTCTCCTGGCCGGACACCTGGCCCCGGCGCGAGGTCAGATCGCCGATGATACCGCCGGTATAGTCTTCCGGGGTGATCACTTCGACTTTCATCACCGGCTCGAGCAGTTTCGCACCAGCCTTGCGCATACCTTCACGCATGCCCATGCGGGCCGCGATTTCAAAGGCCAGAACCGAGGAGTCCACATCGTGGAACTTACCGTCGATCAGGGCAACCTTGAAGTCGATCACGGGGAAGCCGGCCAGCGGGCCGCTATCCATGACGGACTTGATGCCTTTTTCGACGCCCGGAATGTATTCCTTCGGAACCGCACCGCCGACGATGCGGGATTCGAAGGAGTAGCCTTCGCCCGGCTCTGTCGGAGAGATGATCAGTTTCACCTCGGCGAACTGGCCCGAACCACCCGACTGTTTCTTGTGGGTGTAGGAATGCTCGACCTCTTTGGAGATGGTCTCGCGGTAGGCAACCTGCGGCGCACCGATGTTGGCTTCGACCTTGAATTCCCGCTTGAGACGGTCAACCAGGATGTCCAGGTGAAGTTCGCCCATGCCCTTCATGATGGTCTGACCGGACTCGATGTCGGTCTCCACACGGAAGGACGGATCCTCGGCAGCAAGACGCTGCAGACCCTGGGACATTTTCTCCTGGTCGGCCTTGGTCTTGGGCTCAACCGCGATTTCGATAACCGGATCGGGGAAGGTCATGGTTTCCAGCACGACCGGATCGTTGACAGCGCAGATGGTGTCACCGGTTGTGGTGTCTTTCAGACCTGCCAGCGCGATGATGTCGCCCGCGAACGCTTCCGTGATTTCCTCACGGTTGTTCGAGTGCATCATCATCATCCGGCCAACGCGCTCTTTCTTGCCTTTGGTCGAGTTCAAGAGCGTGTCGCCCTTGTTCAGGACACCGGAATAGATCCGGGTAAAGGTCAGCGAGCCAACAAAGGGGTCGTTCATGATTTTGAACGCCAGGCCGGAGAAGGCCATGCTGTCGTCCGCACGGCGGGCGATGTCACGGACTTCTTCTTCGTCACCGGGTTTGAAGCCCATGTAATCAACAACGTCCAGCGGGCTGGGCAGATAGTCGATCACAGCGTTCAGCAGCGGCTGCACGCCTTTGTTCTTGAACGCAGAACCGCCCAGAACCGGCACAAAGGCCATTTCCAGCGTGCCCTTGCGCAGCAGTTTGCGCAGGGTCGGCACGTCGGGCTCTTCGCCTTCCAGGTAAGCTTCCATGGCGTCGTCGTCCATTTCGACGGCCGCCTCGATCATCTTACCGCGCCATTCGTCAGCCATGTCTTTCAGGCTGTCGCGGATCGGTGCTTTGATCCACGATGCGCCAAGGTCTTCGCCCTGCCACAGCCATTCTTCCATGTTGACCAGGTCAACCAGGCCTTCCAGCTCGGTTTCGGCGCCGATCGGCACACCAACCGGAACCGCGCGGGCGCCGGTGCGGTCTTCGATCATTTCAACGCAGTTGAAGAAGTCAGCGCCGATCTTGTCCATCTTGTTGACGAACACCATGCGCGGAACCTTGTAGCGGTCAGCCTGACGCCACACGGTTTCGGTCTGCGGCTCAACACCGGCGTTGGCGTCCAGAACACAGACAGCACCGTCGAGAACCGCCAGCGAGCGTTCAACTTCGATGGTGAAGTCAACGTGGCCGGGGGTGTCGATGATGTTCAGGC
Organism: Leisingera sp. MMG026; assembly: GCF_021654205.1. Lineage (NCBI taxonomy): Bacteria > Pseudomonadati > Pseudomonadota > Alphaproteobacteria > Rhodobacterales > Roseobacteraceae > Leisingera > Leisingera sp. MMG026. Next base: position 1,947 of record NZ_JAKFZM010000059.1, read on the forward strand.
GGTGCTTGGGCGAGTCAGCGGTTTCACCGTCTTCGGTGCGTTCCCAGAAGGTGGTGGTCGCAGCCGAAGTGATGGTGATGCCGCGTTCCTGCTCCTGCTCCATCCAGTCCATGGTGGCTGCACCGTCGTGCACCTCACCGATGTTGTGGGATTTGCCGGTGTAATACAGGATGCGCTCGGAGCAGGTGGTTTTACCTGCATCGATGTGCGCCATGATACCGAAGTTACGGTACAGTTCTAGCGGATAGTCGCGTGCCATAGGTCTAGGTCCTCCGGCTTACCAGCGGTAATGGCTGAAGGCTTTGTTCGCCTCGGCCATCTTGTGGGTGTCTTCGCGCTTTTTCACTGCGGTGCCACGGGACTGGACAGCGTCCATCAGCTCGCCTGCAAGGCGCTCTTCCATGGTGTTTTCGTTGCGCTTGCGCGCAGCAGTGATCAGCCAGCGGATTGCCAGTGCTTCACGGCGCTCGGGGCGGACTTCAACCGGCACCTGGTAGGTGGCACCGCCCACACGGCGCGAACGGACTTCGACCGAGGGTTTGATGTTGTCGAGAGCTTCGTGGAACACTTCAACCGGAGCGCGCTTGATTTTGCCTTCAACGCGGTCAAAGGCGTTGTAGACGATACGCTCTGCGACCGACTTCTTGCCGTCGATCATCAGGTTGTTCATGAATTTGGTCAGAACGCGGTCGCCGAACTTGGCGTCGGGCAGGACTTCGCGTTTTTCGGCGGCGTGACGACGTGACATATCAGCCTCTCCTTCTTACTTAGGACGCTTGGCGCCGTACTTCGAACGGCGTTGTTTACGGTCTTTAACGCCCTGGGTATCCAGAACACCGCGCAGGATGTGGTAACGGACACCCGGAAGGTCTTTTACCCGGCCGCCACGGATCAGAACCACAGAGTGCTCCTGAAGGTTGTGGCTTTCACCGGGGATGTAGGAGATCACTTCGAAACCGTTGGTCAGGCGGACCTTCGCAACTTTCCGCATAGCGGAGTTCGGTTTCTTCGGTGTGGTGGTGTACACGCGGGTGCAGACGCCGCGCTTCTGCGGGCACTGCTCGAGGTGCTGGGACTTCGAAACTTTGCGTTTCGGCTGACGCGGCTTGCGGATCAGCTGCTGGATCGTTGGCATTCAGGTTTTCCCCGTTTTCGCAACACTGTCATGCACGCCGGCGCGTGCGGGTGATTTCGCTGCACTTGTGCGTCCACAAGCGCAAAAACCGCAATCGCTCCCATTCCGAGGTGAGACGACGCGGTGAGGTTACAGAGGGCCCGGGTGGTAAAAGTGCCCAAGCCTTGAGCCACTGCAATTTTGAATTCGGCTTTCGAAGAATACACTCCGGGTGCCGGATAAGCGCGCGTATATGGGGAGTCGCCAAGGTTGTCAACAGCGGGCGGGGGCCGCCCTGCCGCCGGCAGGTCCGCACGCGTGTCCGCGCGCCCTGCCCGCCCTTGCCCGCGGCGCGGCTGAGCGGCATAGTCGCGGCGGCAGCGCTTTAGTATAAGACGGATTTCAGAATGCAAGTCATCGGATTGTGCCGGTTTTCCTATCCGGCCATCGGCGGGTTCCAAGTTGAGCATGAAACGATTGAGGAGCGGATTGCCTATCTCTATGCCGAAGCCCGGATGGAGGAGCGGTTCCGGCTGCTGGAAACCGTCGCCCTGCCCTGCCTGCGGGAGCAGACCGACCAGGATTTCGACCTGATCATGGTGATCGGCGACAGCCTGCCGCAGGTTCACCGCGACCGGCTGCAGGATCTGATCGCGGACATACCGCAAATCCGGCTTCACGCAGAGCCGCCGGGCAGGCATCGCGAGGTGATGAAAGATCTTCTGAACGGTGCAAGGCGGAAACCCGGCCAGCCCTGCCTGCAATTCAGGTTCGACGATGATGACGCGGTGGCAACGGAATTTGTCGAGCGCCTGCGGGACACCGCAAAAGACTGCGCCAAGCTGTTTGCCAAATCCGCCTCGGCTGCGATTGATTTCAACCGGGGCTATGTCGCGGAGTTCGGCCCGGACGGCATTTCAGCAGCCCCAACCGTCCGGCCCTATTTCACCGCAGCCCTTGGCATGCATGTGGCAGCGGGCAGCCGCAAAACGATAATGAACTTTGCCCATCACCGTATTCACCACCACATGCCGTCTGTCACCATTACCGACGTCCCCATGTGGGTCCGCAGCCACAACCGGTTCAATGACTCCCGGCAAGACGGCGCCGCAGCCGTTGACGTCGCACCGCTGACGGGCAAGCAGGAAGCTGAATTTGCAACGGTCTTTGGTCTGCGGGCAGCCAAGGTGCGGGCGGCATTCAAGCTGCGCTAAACCGGCCGCGGCCAGGCGGGCAGCTACGGCAGCAAGGCCTTGAGGCGCGCCGGTGTGAAGCCGAAATGCTCGTTCAGCGCGTCTTCGATCTGGCGGGCGGGCCATTTCCGGGTCAGCCCCATCTGCGCCGGATCCGATTTATTGTCGCCATGAATGGTCCGCAGGAAGGCGGGCACCGAAATGTCGGAAAACGTATTGTAATGCTGCGCAATTTTGCGGTGGTTGAACGCATAGGGGTTGGCCCGGTGATCCGCCGGAGCAACCAGCGACAGGCCGGTGGACAACGGCGACCGCTCGCAGGTGTCATACAGCTCGGCGCCTTTGGCGGTTTTTTCCAGATACAGGCCACGGTTATGGGCGATGATGAACGGCGTCTGGCCTTCGCCCTGCAGCGGGATCATGCCGCGGGCAAAGCCCTTGGTGCGTTTGACGAAATTCCGGTCCAAAGCATCATCATCATCCAGCCGGAACAGAACATGATGGGTGGCGCGCCGTAAATTCACCAGGCCAAAAGCGTCCTTCAGCTGCTGGTAATGCGAGTCCGGCGCCGCACCGTGGCAGAAGATGTTGCTGTAAGGCTCTGTCAGTTCCAGCAGCCGTTCCAGATAGGGAGCAGGCAGGTCTTGCGAGGTCAGAACGATCAGCCGGAAACTCGGGTCGCTTTGCTGTGTCAGCGACCGCAGGCACAAATGTTCAAACAGCCGGAAGCGCAATTCCATCCGTTCGGGCGAGAACAGATGTGCTGCCTTTTCCTCCAAACTATTGAACCGCTCTGAATAATAATTCGTGCTGAGCACGGAAAACCGCACCAGTCCAATCATCCGCAGCCTGATGTCCATCACCGTCCCCTGCCTGCCGCCATGTTGCCCGGTGTAATCCCGCGCCCGGCTGACGATAGCTGCGGTTGCGGAAATGAAAAAGCCCCCGCATGAAACCATGCGGGGGCTTTCCTGAAGGTATGAGCCGTGGCTTAGTCGCGGCTTTCCGGGGTTTCGACCAGGATATCCAGATCGTCGCCGCCCATCGCGTCTTCGTCCATCACCGGTGCGGCCAGGGCTGCAGCGGCTTCGGCTTCTTCGCGGCGGGCTTCCAGAACCACGTTGTCGCGGCCCTGGGCAATGGCGCGCACTGCCTGGGTCGCACCACCGGTGCCGGCCGGGATCAGGCGGCCCACGATGACGTTTTCCTTAAGGCCGACCAGCTTGTCCTTCTTGCCCTGCACCGAAGCCTCGGTGAGAACCCGGGTGGTCTCCTGGAAGGAGGCCGCCGAGATGAAGGAGCGGGTCTGCAGCGACGCTTTGGTGATGCCGAGCAGGATCGGTGCGCCCTGAGCCGGACGCTTGCCGCGGGCCAGCGATTTCTCGTTGGCTGCGTCAAACTCCTGCTTGTCCACGTGTTCGCCTTTGAGCAGCGTGGTGTCGCCGGAGTCGGAGATCTCCCACTTCTGCAGCATCTGGCGGACGATCACCTCGATGTGCTTGTCGTTGATCTTCACACCCTGCAGGCGGTAGACGTCCTGAACCTCGTCGATCATGTAGTTGGCCAGAGCCTCGACACCCATGATGGACAGGATGTCATGCGGCGCCGGGTTGCCGTCCATGATGTAGTCGCCCTTCTGGACAAAGTCACCTTCCTGAACAGGAATGTGCTTACCCTTGGGCACCATGTATTCGACGGCATCCCGCGACTCGTCCGACGGTTCGATCGCGATGCGGCGCTTGTTCTTGTAGTCGCGGCCAAAGCGCACGTAACCATCGATTTCGGCGATGATCGCGTGGTCTTTCGGACGACGGGCTTCGAACAGTTCGGCAACGCGCGGCAGACCACCGGTGATGTCCTTGGTCTTGGCGCCTTCACGCGGGATACGCGCAACAACGTCACCAGCAACAACCTGATCGCCATCTTCGACCGAGAGGATCGCATCCACCGACATCGGATAGGTCAGCGGATTGCCAAGGTCGTTGCGCATCGGTTCGCCGTTGCTGTCGACCAGGATGATCTCCGGCTTCAGGTCCGAACCTTTCGGAGCCGTGCGCCAGTCGATCACGATCTTCTGGGTCATGCCGGTGGCTTCGTCGGTCTCGTCACGGACAGCCAGGCCCGAGACCAGGTCCACGTATTTGGCAGTACCCGGCTTTTCGGCGATGATCGGCAGGGTATAGGGGTCCCATTCGAACAGCTTGTCGCCGCGCGCAATGTCCTGACCTTCCTTGACGAACAGCTTGGAACCGTAACCCAGCTTGTGGCTGGCACGTTCTTCGCCGTGTTCGTCCTGAATGATCAGCTTCATGTTGCGGCCCACAACCATGGTCTCGCCGTTGGCGTTCTCCAGGGTCTGCGGCATCTCAAAGACGATCTTGCCTTCCTGGGACGCTTCCTGGAACGACTGCTGGCCACCCTGCGCAACGCCGCCGATGTGGAAGGTCCGCATGGTCAGCTGAGTGCCAGGTTCGCCGATCGACTGCGCCGCGATGATACCCACCGCTTCGCCTTCGTTCACCTTGGTGCCGCGCGCCAGGTCACGGCCATAGCACATGGCGCAGACGCCCTCTTCCGACTCACAGGTCAGCGGCGAGCGGATACGGGTCGACTGAACGCCGGCCTCTTCCACGGCATCTGCCATACGTTCGTCGATCAGCTGGCCTGCAGCAATGATGACTTCTTCGGTGCCAGGACGCAGGATATCGTCTGCAGCCACGCGGCCCAGAAGACGTTCGCCAAGGGTCGCGACAACTTCGCCATCGTTCACAGCCGCTTCGGCAGTGATCGCACGCTCAGTGCCGCAATCGTTCTCACGCACGATGCAGTCCTGTGCGACGTCCACCAGACGGCGGGTCAGGTAACCCGAGTTCGCCGTCTTAAGCGCGGTATCGGACAGACCCTTACGGGCACCGTGGGTCGAGTTGAAGTACTCGAGAACGGTCAGGCCTTCTTTAAAGTTCGAGATGATCGGAGTCTCGATGATGTCGCCGTTCGGCTTGGCCATCAGGCCGCGCATGCCGCCCAGCTGCTTCATCTGAGTAACCGAGCCACGCGCACCGGAGTGGGCCATCATGTAAACCGAGTTCGGTTCCATGACAGCGCCAGCCTCGTCGCGCTTGTCAGCCGAGATGGTGCCCATCATCGCTTCGGTGACCTTGTCGTTACACTTGGACCATGCATCGACCACTTTGTTGTACTTTTCACCCTGAGTGATCAGGCCGTCCATGTACTGCTGTTCAAAGTCCTTCACCTGATCGCGGGTCTCTTCAACCAGCGTCCATTTGGTGTCGGGGATCACCATGTCGTCCTTGCCGAACGAAATGCCCGCCTTGAACGCTTCGCGGAAGCCCATGGTCATGATCTGGTCACAGAAGATAACCGATTCCTTCTGACCGCAGTAGCGGTAGACGGTGTCGATGACCTGCTGCACTTCTTTCTTCCGCAGCAGCCGGTTGACCAGCTCAAACGGGGCTTTGACGTTTTTCGGCAGCAGTGCGCCCAGACGGACACGGCCAGGCGTGGTTTCAAACCGCGACTTAACCTCGTTGCCTTCTTCGTCAAACTGGGTGATCCGGGCGGTGATCTTGGTGTGCATGTGCACAACACCAGCGTCCAGCGCATGCTGAACTTCTTCGATCGAGCCGAACACCATGCCTTCGCCCGGCATGCCTTCGCGTTCCAGGGTCACATAGTAGAGACCCAGGATCATATCCTGCGACGGAACAATGATCGGCGCGCCGTTGGCCGGCGACAGAACGTTGTTGGTGGACATCATCAGGACGCGCGCTTCCAGCTGGGCCTCAAGGCTCAAGGGGACGTGCACAGCCATCTGGTCGCCGTCAAAGTCCGCGTTGAACGCCGAGCAGACCAGCGGATGCAGCTGGATAGCCTTGCCTTCGATCAGCGTGGGTTCAAACGCCTGGATGCCAAGACGGTGCAGCGTCGGTGCGCGGTTCAGCATCACCGGGTGTTCGCGGATCACCTCGTCGAGGATATCCCAAACCTCGGGACGCTCTTTTTCGACCAGCTTCTTCGCCTGTTTCACGGTGGAGGACAGACCTTTGGCCTCCAGACGCGAGTAGATGAAGGGCTTGAACAGCTCCAGCGCCATCTTCTTGGGCAGGCCGCACTGGTGCAGTTTGAGTTCCGGGCCGGTCACAATGACCGAACGGCCGGAGAAGTCGACGCGCTTACCCAAAAGGTTCTGACGGAAGCGGCCCTGCTTGCCTTTCAACATGTCAGAGAGCGATTTCAACGGACGCTTGTTGGCGCCGGTGATCACGCGGCCGCGGCGGCCGTTGTCGAACAGCGCGTCAACAGATTCCTGCAGCATCCGCTTTTCGTTGCGGACGATGATGTCAGGCGCGCGCAGTTCGATCAGCCGCTTCAGACGGTTGTTCCGGTTGATCACGCGGCGGTACAGGTCGTTCAGGTCGGAGGTCGCAAAGCGGCCGCCGTCCAGCGGTACCAGCGGACGCAGTTCCGGCGGGATGACCGGAATCACGGTCATGATCATCCATTCCGGACGGTTGCCCGACTCCAGGAAGGATTCCACGACTTTCAGACGCTTGATGATCTTCTTGGGCTTCAGTTCGCCGGTCGCTTCGGCCAGTTCGGCGCGCAGCTGCTCGGCTTCGGATTCCAGGTCGATCTGGGCCAGCATGTCACGGATAGCTTCGGCGCCGATGTTGGCGGTGAAAGCGTCCGTGCCGAAGGCATCCTGGGCGTCCATGAACTCTTCTTCGGTCATCATCTGGCCATAGGACAGATCGGTCAGGCCCGGCTCGATGACAACATAGTTTTCAAAGTACAGAACACGTTCCAGGTCGCGCAGGGTCATGTCCAGCATCAGGCCGATGCGCGACGGCAGCGACTTGAGGAACCAGATATGCGCAACCGGTGCGGCCAGTTCGATGTGGCCCATCCGCTCGCGGCGGACTTTCTGCAGGGTGACTTCGACGCCGCATTTTTCGCAAACGACGCCGCGGTACTTCATCCGCTTATATTTGCCGCACAGGCATTCGTAGTCTTTGATCGGGCCGAAGATCCGGGCGCAGAACAGGCCGTCGCGCTCGGGCTTGAAGGTCCGGTAGTTGATGGTCTCGGGCTTTTTGATTTCGCCGTAAGACCACGACAGGATCCGTTCCGGCGACGCCAGCGAGACTTTGATTTCATCAAAGACCTTGGGCGGCGTCAGCGGGTTGAACGGGTTGTTGGTGATTTCCTGGTTCATTTTGATACCTCAAATTCGTGCGGAAGGGAGGAGGGGGTAAGGGCCGCAGCCCTTACTCTTCTTCCGCATCCAGGAGTTCCATGTTCAGGCCGAGGCCGCGGACTTCTTTCACCAGAACGTTGAACGATTCCGGTACGCCCGCTTCATAGTTGTCCTCGCCCTTGACGATCGACTCATAGACCTTGGTCCGGCCGGCGACGTCATCCGATTTCACGGTGAGCATCTCCTGCAGGGTGTAGGCGGCGCCGTAAGCTTCGAGAGCCCAGACTTCCATCTCACCAAAGCGCTGACCGCCGAACTGCGCCTTACCGCCCAGCGGCTGCTGGGTAACGAGGCTGTACGGGCCGGTGGAACGCGCGTGGATCTTGTCGTCCACCAGGTGGTGCAGCTTCAGCAGGTACTTGATGCCAACGGTCACCGGACGCGCGAACTGCTCACCGGTGCGGCCGTCGAACAGGATCGACTGGCCGGACTGGTCAAAGCCCGCACGCACCAAGGCGTTGTTGACGTCGTCTTCCTTGGCGCCATCAAAGACCGGAGTCGCAATCGGCACACCGCGGGTCACATTGCCTGCGGCATCCACCAGGGCGGCCTCGGTCATGTTGGCGATGCCTTCGTCATAGACGTCGTCGCCATAGGCGTGGTGCATCGCTTCACGGACCGGGGTCAGATCGCCCGAGCGGCGGTATTCCTGCAGCGCGTCGTCCACCTTGATGCCAAGGCCGCGCGCGGCCCAGCCCATATGGGTTTCAAGGATCTGACCGACGTTCATACGCGACGGAACACCCAGCGGGTTAAGACAGAAATCGACCGGGGTACCATCGGCGAGGAACGGCATGTCCTCCATCGGCACCACTTTCGAGATCACACCTTTGTTGCCGTGACGGCCGGCCATCTTGTCGCCCGGCTGCAGCTTGCGCTTCACGGCGATGAAGACTTTGACCATCTTCATCACACCCGGCGGCAGGTCGTCGCCGCGGCGGACCTTCTCGACCTTGTCCTCGAAACGGGCGTCCAGGGCGCGCTTCTGCGCCTCGTACTGCTCGTTCAGGGCCTCGACAACCTGGGCATCTTTTTCGTCTTCCAGCGCCAGCATCCACCACTGGCCGCGGGACAGGGAGTCCAGCAGTTCTTCGGTGATCTCGGCGCCGGCACGGACGCCTTTGGGGCCTTTGACAGCCACTTTACCCAGCAGCATGCCACGCAGGCGGGCATAGATGTTGCGGTCCAGGATCGCCAGTTCGTCGTCCCGGTCACGGGCCAGACGTTCGACTTCCTCACGCTCGATCTGCAGCGCACGTTCGTCTTTTTCCACACCGTGGCGGTTGAAGACGCGCACCTCGACCACGGTCCCGTAGTCGCCCGGCTTCACGCGCAGCGAGGTGTCGCGCACGTCAGATGCTTTTTCGCCGAAGATGGCGCGCAGCAGCTTTTCTTCCGGGGTCATCGGGCTTTCGCCCTTGGGCGTGATCTTACCGACCAGAATATCGCCCGGTTCCACATCGGCACCGATGTAGACGATGCCCGCCTCGTCGAGGTTGCGCAGGGCTTCCTCGCCGACGTTGGGGATGTCGCGGGTGATTTCTTCCGGGCCAAGCTTGGTGTCACGGGCGGCGACTTCGAATTCCTCGATGTGAACCGAGGTGAAAACGTCGTCACGCGCGATGCGCTCGGAGATCAGGATGGAGTCTTCGTAGTTGTAGCCGTTCCACGGCATGAACGCGACGACCACGTTTTTGCCCAAGGCCAGTTCGCCCATATCGGTCGACGGACCGTCGGCGATGACTTCGCCCTTGGTCACGGTGTCGCCCACCTTCACCAGCGGACGCTGGTTGATACAGGTGTTCTGGTTCGAACGCTGGAACTTGCGCATCCGGTAGATGTCAACGCCCGCGTCGCCCAGCTCCAGATCGGAGGTAGCACGGATCACGATACGCTGCGCATCGACCTGGTCGATGATGCCCGCACGCTTGGCCTGAATGGCCGCGCCGGAGTCGATCGCCACTTTTTCCTCGATGCCAGTGCCGACCAGCGGCGCCTCGGCGCGCAGCAGCGGAACCGCCTGACGCTGCATGTTCGAGCCCATCAGAGCGCGGTTAGCATCGTCGTTTTCCAGGAACGGGATCAGCGAGGCCGCAACCGATACCAACTGCTTCGGCGAGACGTCGATCAGGTCCACGCTTTCGCGCGGCGCCAGGGTGTAGTCGCCGGACTGGCGGGTCGAGACCAGATCGTTGATGAACTTGCCGCTCTCATCCAGCGTCGCGTTCGCCTGCGCCACGGTGTGGCGCATTTCCTCGGTCGCGGACATGTAGTGGACTTCGTCGGTCACCTTCGCCTCGTTCACGACGCGATAAGGTGTCTCAATGAAGCCGTACTTGTTCACACGGGCAAAGGTCGCCAGCGAGTTGATCAGACCGATGTTCGGGCCTTCCGGCGTTTCAATCGGGCACATCCGGCCATAGTGGGTCGGATGAACGTCGCGGACTTCAAAGCCTGCGCGCTCGCGGGTCAAACCGCCAGGGCCAAGCGCCGAGAGACGGCGTTTGTGGGTCACTTCCGACAGCGGGTTGGTCTGGTCCATGAACTGCGACAGCTGCGAGGAGCCGAAGAATTCACGCACAGCCGCCGCAGCGGGCTTGGCGTTGATCAGATCCTGCGGCATCACAGTGTCGATCTCGACCGAGGACATACGTTCCTTGATCGCGCGTTCCATGCGCAACAGGCCGACGCGGTACTGGTTTTCCATCAGCTCGCCGACGGACCGCACGCGGCGGTTGCCAAGGTGGTCGATGTCGTCGATATCGCCGCGGCCATCACGCAGGTCGACCAGCGCCTTGATACAGGCGACGATGTCTTCCTTGCGCAGGGTGCGCTGGGTGTCTTCGGCGTCCAGTGCCAGGCGCATGTTCATCTTCACGCGGCCAACTGCGGACAGGTCATAACGTTCGCCATCGAAGAACAGGGTGTCGAACAGGGCCGACGCAGCCTCGACGGTGGGCGGCTCGCCCGGGCGCATCACACGGTAGATGTCCATGAGCGCGGTGTCGCGGGACCGGTTCTTGTCCTGCGCCATAGTGTTGCGCATGTAGGGGCCGACGTTGACGTTATCGATGTCCAGCACCGGAATATCGGTGATGCCGGCATCCAGCAGCTCCTTCAGGGAGCCGCCGATCAGTTCGCCGTCTTTGTCGTATTCCAGGGTCAGCTCATCACCGGCTTCGACATAGATCGCGCCGTTTTCTTCGTTGATGATGTCCTGGGAGACATATTTGCCGACGATATGCTCGAAGGGCACCAGAAGCTCGGTGATGGTGCCTTCTTCGATCATCTTCTTGACGGCGCGCGGGGTGACCTTCTTGCCGGCTTCGCAGATGATTTCGCCAGTGGCCGCATCGACCAGGTCATAGGTCGGGCGGGTGCCGCGCACACGTTCCGGGAAGAACGGGGTGACCCAGCCGCGGGACTTTTCAAGTTTGAACTGTACGGTGTCGTAATAGGCACTCATGATGGCGTCCTGGTCCAGGCCCAGGGCGTACAGCAGAGTGGTCACCGGCAGTTTGCGGCGGCGGTCGATACGGGCAAAGACGATGTCTTTGGCGTCGAATTCGAAATCCAGCCAGGAGCCGCGGTACGGGATGATACGGCAGGCGAACAGCAGCTTGCCTGAGGAGTGGGTCTTGCCCTTGTCGTGGTCAAAGAACACGCCCGGCGAACGGTGCATCTGGGACACGATCACACGCTCGGTGCCGTTGACGACAAAGGTGCCGTTCGGGGTCATCAGGGGCATGTCGCCCATGAAGACGTCCTGTTCCTTGATGTCTTTTACCGACTTGGCGCCGGTATCTTCGTCCACATCAAAGACGATCAGGCGCAGGGTGACCTTCAGCGGCGCGCTGTAGGTCATGTCGCGCTGCATGCACTCTTCGACGTCGTATTTCGGCTTTTCAAACGCGTATTTGCCGAACTCCAGGACCGAAGTCTCGTTGAAGTCCTTGATCGGGAAAACCGACTGGAACACACCTTTGATGCCTTCGCCGTCCAGCGGCTCGGCTTCATCGCCAGAGCGCAGGAACAGGTCGTAGGAAGATTTCTGCACCTCAATGAGGTTCGGCATCTCCAGCACTTCGCGGATTTTGCCGTAGTATTTGCGTAGACGTTTCTGGCCAAGGAACGATTGAGCCATGTCAGATGTCACCTTTCGAGTTCTCACCGGTCAAGGATGCCGCCGGGCCCCGGCACCTTGCCCATACGAGACAGCGCGTTCGGATCAATTCATGGCCACCGTCCCGAAGGCAGCCTCCCGATCCTTTGAACTCCGCCTGAAAAAACGCCTCCTCAGAGGCCCTTTCTAAGACAGGTTCGGCTGGGCCCGGAAAACTCCGGACCCAGCCAAATTTCCGATGCATCAGAAATGCACCAGGAGCAGGGCTTAGGCCAGCTCGACTTCGGCGCCAGCTGCTTCCAGCTTGGCTTTGACGTCTTCGGCTTCGTCCTTGGACACGCCTTCTTTGATCTTGCCGCCGGCTTCGACCAGTTCTTTGGCTTCTTTCAGGCCCAGACCGGTCAGACCGCGGACTTCTTTGATCACGTTGATCTTGGAAGCGCCGGCGTTCTTCAGAACGACGTCGAATTCGGTCTTTTCTTCTTCAGCAGCTGCGCCGCCGTCGGCCGCGGCCATGACAACTGCGCCGCCAGCTGCGGGCTCGATGCCGTACTCATCCTTCAGGATGGTTTTCAGTTCTTGTGCTTCCAGCAGGGTCAGACCCACGATGCTTTCTGCGAGTGCTTTCAGATCAGCCATTGTATCAGCTCTTTCCGTTTACAGTATGTGTGTTCCAACGTGCAGGCTTTGCCCCACGCCAGTCATTCAGTGCCAACCGCTTACGCAGCTTCCGCCTTCTCTTCGATGGTCGAAAGGATGCTTGCGATGTTGCTTGCAGGTGCGCCAATTGCGCCGGCGATGTTGGAAGCGGGTGCGCCAATGCAGCTTGCGATCTGAGCAATAAGCTCGTCGCGGGACGGCATTTTCGACACGGCTTCGACGCCTGCGCGGTCCAGAGCATTCTCACCCATTGCGCCGCCGAGGATTTCAAACTTTTTGTTATCCTTGGCGAAACCCTCGGCCACTTTTGCAGCGGACACGGGGTCTTCGGAATAGGTCAGAACGGTCATCCCTGTCAGCAGGTCAGACATGCTTTCACACGGCTTTCCCTCGAGGGCGATTTTGGCGAGCCTGTTTTTGGCAACACGCACAGAGCTGTTCGCATCGCTTGCACGCGCGCGCAGATCCTGCATCTCGGCAACTGTCAGACCGGCGTAGTGGGCAACCACTACGACGCCAGAGCTTTCGAAGATCTGGCCGAGTTCCTCGACCACTTTCTCTTTCTGGGCTCTATCCACAGTTCTCTCCAAGTTAGGGATGCTTGTGCACCCCGGCTCATATTTGCCGGTCCAGAAGTCCCGGCGTTCAGGTCCGTTTTACGGGATGAGCCAAATCCGCCCGAGGGAATGAAAACCCTCGATCTTCTTGGTCTGTACCCGTCTCAGGAGGGAGATTAAGGCCCGATCGAAAGGCCGCCCACCATCTTGGACGAAATGAAATAAAGCGCACGACGAATCGCACGCTTTATCTCGTAGCCGTAGTTAGTCGTATTTTACGGGATTTCCAAGGGGGAAACTGGCCGCCTCAGTCAAATTCACTGCGCCGCCAGGCAGACCTGCCCGCGATGGGAATCCAAGCAGCCCTTCAGCACACGCGCCTCGCCTGAGGTCAGCGTCATCGCCGCAGTCTTGCCGAACCGGCTGCTGTCCCGGCCAAGCGACGGAAACAGCGACAGCAGCTCACGGCGCTGCGCCCGATCCAGCGCAGCCACCGATCCCGGCGCCAGAAAGAAGCTTTCGGTCAGCACACCATTGGACCTTACGATATGATGCCGGTCGAACATGAAGTGGAAGTACCGGATCACGGCCTGCTCACGGATCCCGACTCCCGGAAGCCCGCAGAGATGCTTTGCAGCCACCAGAACACCCGCCTGGCCGAACAGCATCTCCGCTACCGGCAATTCAACATGAACCCGGTGCTGCTGCGACAAGATCAGCTCCCGGTCATTACCAATCGCCCCCGGCGCAAAAACAACCGGCGCAAACGCCCCGGTGCCGCGCACAGATGTCTCAGCGATCCAGTAAATTGGCTGCGCCCCGGAATCTTTGGTCCAGACACGCTGCCCCCGGGAAAGGTCCTCCACCGCAACCGGACCATCGGCAGTATCAATCCACGTCCCCTCGCCAAAGCAAGTGACATAATCGGAATAACGCGACGTGCCGGTGTTCTGGCCACCGGTCTTTACATAGGATTTCCCGGCCTCAAGCGGCAGGTCCGTCGCAAATCCCCAGACATTGGATGTCTGGCCGTCCTGAGAAAAGACGTAGATCCTGATCTGCGGACCGGAAGGGTTTCCGTTTCCGTCAAGTTCGCGCACCAGGATATGCGATTCGGATTCGACCTTGGCGCCGTCCGAAACGATGCCGCCGCCATCGGTAATGACGTGATCCGATTCCCTGTCGTCATTGAACCTGTTCCGCCCGCCGCCGGTGTCATTCAGCGTAACCTCGGTTCCGGCGCCGCCGGAATAGGCGAAAACCGTTCCGTTGGGCGTGTCCGAATTATTGATGACCGCATCACCGACAATCGAGCCATTAGAGCTCGACGTAACAACCAGGCTCGAACTGTCCTGAGCAAAGAAACTGCGTAGTGCCATAGGTTGCAATTATGGCTGCTGCCGGGCAGGCACAAGGGTAAACAACCGGTTAAAATGCACCGCACGGCCATTTGAGCGCCCGACCGCCGCCCGGCAAAAGAAAAGGCCCCGGGTGCGTCACCCGGGGCCCATGATCTGGCAATGCTGTCCCGATTACTCGGTGACAGCGTTGTCCACGTCAACTGTGACGCCCGGACCCATGGTCGAGGTCAGGTTGATCTTTTTCATGTAAGCGCCTTTGGCGCCCGACGGACGGGCCTTGGCCACAGCCGAAATGAAGGCGCGGACGTTTTCGACCAGCTTGGCTTCGTCAAACGAGGCTTTGCCGACGCCTGCGTGCACAACGCCGCCTTTTTCCGCCTTGAACTGGACTTCACCGCCTTTGGCCGCTTCAACAGCTGCCTTGACGTCCATGGTCACAGTGCCGACCTTGGGGTTCGGCATCAGGTTGCGCGGGCCGAGGATCTTACCCAGACGGCCGACGACGGGCATCATGTCCGGGGTTGCGATGCAACGGTCAAAGTCGATGCTGCCGCCCTGGATGGCTTCCATCAGGTCTTCGGCGCCGACGATGTCAGCACCGGCCGCGGTGGCTTCTTCTGCCTTGGGGCCGCGGGCGAACACTGCAACGCGCATGGCTTTGCCGGTGCCGTTCGGCAGGCCGACAACACCGCGGACCATTTGGTCTGCGTGGCGGGTGTCAACACCCAGGCTCATGGCGATTTCGACGGTTTCGTCGAACTTCGCAGTGGCGTTCGCCTTGATCAGGGAAACAGCTTCTTCGACCGACAGATTATCTTTGCCGACGAGAGCTTCGCGCGCGGCGCGGGTACGTTTACCGAGCTTTGCCATCTTACTTTACCTCGATGCCCATGGAGCGGGCAGAGCCCAGGATGATCTGCATTGCCGCGTCGATGTCGTTGGCGTTCAGATCTTTCATCTTGGCTTCGGCGATTTCTTTCACCTGGGCCGCGGTCACGGTGCCGACGGTTTCGCGCGACGGGGTTTTTGCACCCGACTTAACCTTGGCAGCCTTCTTCAGGTAATAAGACGCGGGCGGCGTCTTGATGTCCATGGTGAAGGACTTGTCCTGATAGTAGGTGATCACGGTCGGGCACGGCGCGCCGGGCTCCATGTCTGCGGTCTTGGCGTTGAACGCCTTGCAGAATTCCATGATGTTGATGCCGCGCTGACCCAGCGCCGGACCAACCGGCGGGCTTGGGTTTGCCTGACCGGCTTTTACTTGCAGCTTCATCGTGCCGACGAGCTTCTTGGCCATTGGCCTTCTCCTTTTCCAACACCCTCCGGACGCGTCCGTTGGGCTGCTTTGCTGTGTGGTCCGGCCTTGGCACCGCGGTGCCGCCGCCTCCCACGCTCGGGGTGCCGGCCAAAGCGGCCGGCGTCACATCAGATCTGCTTGGTGACCTGAGTGAAATCCAGTTCGACCGGGGTTTCCCGGCCAAAGATCGAAACGGTGACCTTCAGCTTCTGGCTGTCCTCGTCGACCTCTTCGACCATGCCGTCGAAATCTTCGAACGGGCCGTCGTTGACTTTGACCTTCTCGCCGATCTCGAAGTGGATCAGCGTCCGCGGCGCCTCGACGCCTTCCTCGACGCGGCCCAGGATACCCTGCACCTCGGCGTCGCGCATCGGCATCGGGCGGCCCTGCGGACCCAGGAAGCCGGTGACCCGGTTGATCGAGGAGATCAGATGATAGCCACGGTCGGACATCTCCATGTGGACCAGCACGTAGCCTGGCATGAACCGGCGCTCGGTCGAGACTTTTTTGCCGCGGCGGATCTCGATCACCTCTTCGGTGGGGACCAGCACTTCATCGATCTCGTCCTCAAGGCCCTGTTCAGCGACCGAGGTGCGGATTTGCTCTGCGATTTTCTTTTCGAAGTTCGAAAGAACGCTGACCGAATACCACCGTTTCGCCATGAACAATCGTCCTTGTTTTGCCAGGCGGGCCATTGCCGCGCCGCCGCTTTATCATCCCGATGCAGCCCGTAAGCTGCGCTCTCCAACAAAAAGCGGCGTGCAAACCGAATCGCCGCACGCCCGCCTTAATAGTTACGGGTCACCTACCGCCCATTGCCGCCAAGATCAAGGGCGGCACAGCAACACCGGCTTGGAAGCCATCAAACTGCCGCAGGCTTAGCCGAACATCCCCAAAAGCCCCTGCAGGCCATAGCGGATCAGCAGGTCGACCAGTGCAAAGAACACCGCCGTAAGCGCCGCCATGATAAACACCATGACCGTGGTCAGCAGAACCTCGCGCCGGGTCGGCCAAACGACCTTGGACACTTCGGCACGGACTTGCTGAATGAACTGAACTGGATTGATAGTCGCCATACTGGGGGTGTCTCTCTGCTAGCAGTGGTCGCGATTTAACGCCTGCTGCGGGTAAATTCAAGCCCTGCTCCGGCGGCAGAGCGGCTTGGGCCGCGCAGTCAATCCAATTTTAATCCACTTGCTGCAAAACTGTCCCAAGCAGCCCCGGCGCCATGTGCGCGCCGCGCAGGCATATCCCGCGTTTATTGATGAGATTGGATGCCATGACACCAGCATATTCCTTATCCCAGGCCGAACAGCTTGAACGTGATTCCAAACTTGAGGATGCAGTGCTTGCCTATTCCGGCATCCTGGCACGCAACCCGAAGAATACCCGCGCCCTGCAAGCGCTGGACTCCCTGCGCGGCCGCCTGCGTGAACAGCGCGAGCCCTCGCCGGACACCAAAGCGGAACTGGAGACAGCGCTTGCCGCCGGCCGCCACTTTGATGCGGCTGACAGCTGCGGCGCCTTGCTTAAGACGTTCCGCGATTCGCATTTCCTGTGGGATTTTCTGGGCCGCTGCCATCTGGCAGCAGGCCATTTGGACAATGCCGCAACCTGCCTGAACAAAGCCTGCGGTCTGAACCCCCAGGAAGCGGGCACCTATGCCGCGATGGGACGCGTCCATATGGCACGCGGGCAGCATGACAACGCCATGGCGCTGTATCAGAAAGCCCTGAAACTGGATGCCGAATGCCTGCCCGCCCTGCGCAGCATGGCCGAAGCTCTACCGCTGGAGGGCCGCAGCGTCGAGGCCGCCGGCGTTCTGCGCCAGGCGGTTTCCCTTGCCCCTGAAGATGCCTCATTGCATTTCACATTGGCCGGCCTGCTGCAGCAGCTGGGCGCGGCGGCTGAGGCCAAGGAACATTACACCCGTGCCGCCAGCCTGGATCCGCAACTGACCGAAGCGCACTTCCAGCTTGGCCTGCAGCTTAAGGCCGAGGGCCGGTTTGCGGATGCTCTGCCTTGTTTTGACAGAATCCTGCAGATTTCGCCATCCGACGACCGCAGCCGCACCCAGCGGCTGCATGTTCTGGCAGAGCTCAATGACTGGCGGTGGATCCAGGAATACGCGGACTGCCGGCGCCTGCTGGGCTTGCGCGGCAGCGGCTGCGATCCAAGCGTGCTGATGCTGATGGAAGACAACCCGGATCTGCTGCGGGCACGTGCCCAGGCCTATGCCGGCGACGCATTTCCTGTGATAGAGCCGCAAACGGCGGCACCCGTCCGGCAGCGTCCCGCCCGGTTGCGGATAGGATACTTTTTTGCCGGCGGTGATGGAGACGCAATTGCAATCCGGCACGCGGCAATGCTGGCAGCCCACGATAGCACCCGGTTTGAAATCCACGCCTATGCCACCGGCTCCAGGCTCTCGGCAACGACCGCTGCCGAACTGAGCCAAACCGTCTCCTGCTTCAGGCAATTGGGCGGAACAGCCGGACAAGAAGCGGCCGTCGCAGTCAAGGCAGACCGTCTGGACATTGCCGTGGATGTCTCAGGCTATACAAACGGCAGCCTGAACCACTTGCTTTCCGGCCGGCTGGCACCGCTGCACATTGCCTGGCCGGGCTATCCCGGCACCATGGGCACCGCCGCCTTTGACTACCTGATCGGCGATCACACCGTGTGCCCGCCCGGCAGCGAACGGTATCACAACGAACACTTGCTGCGCCTGCCGGCAAGCCATCTGGCTGTGACGCCTGCACCGGCCGCAGCAGCGGGCAGTCCGGACCGGGCCGGCTGCGGCCTGCCGGAGGCTGGATTTGTATTCTGCAACTTTGCCGCAGGCAGCCGGATCACCCCGTCGGAATTCGACATCTGGATGCGGTTGCTGAGCGGGGCCAAGGATAGCGTTCTTTGGCTGCAGGATAATGGCGCGCATGCAGTGTCCAACCTGCGCCGGGCTGCAGCAGCGCTCGGCATTGATCCGGACCGGCTCATCTTTGCACCGCCTGCCCCGCCGGCGGAACACCAGGCCCGCCTGCCGCTGGCAGATCTGTTCCTGGACACCTTCACTGTGAATTCCCGCAGCGCCGCCCAGTCAGCCTTGGCTGCCAGGCTGCCGGTGCTCACCTTGCCGGGACAGCAATTCGCCGCCCGCACTGTCGCAAGCCTGCTGCAGGCCGCCGGGCTGCCGGAACTGATCGCCGCCGGTACAGAAGACTACGAGGCGAAGGCTGCGGGCCTGGCGCAGGATCCGGGGGCCGGCAAGGCATTGAAACACCGCCTCCAGAATGCAGTTTTGCCGGACCCGGCACGCCTGGCACAGCAGGCCGAACAGGCCTATGACGCTGCCTATGACCGGTATTTGCAAGGATCCGCCCCGGAGCATCTGCCGCTGGCCTGACCATAGCACTGGCGCCCGCAGCCCAAGCGGGCGGGCTTTCCCGGAAGTGTTTCACTGTGCTGCTTGTGATCCGGTGAACTGGCAGGGGCATCAGGGTTCGAACCAGAGACCTACGGTTTTGGAGGCCATATCAAGACGCTGAGTTTACGCGGGGAATTTTCCAAACGTGCCGTTTAGCGGCCTAAAGGTTTCAATCAGTTAGGGCTGTTTTTCCAACTGCCCTAACGCCCTTTTTTTACCGCCGCTTTCATTACCCGTCGATTACTCCCGGCTCATAGCCCAAGAGTTTCAATGCGATCTGCCCGGAAACCACAAGCTTACGGCGATTGGTCCAATCGGAATGCGAATGGTCACCGGACAGGCCAGCAGCCTTGTTCGCCGTCCGCCAAGCGCTCACCATGTATCTTCCAGCTCTACGTAGAAGTGGACGAAATCTACAATTTGGCTTGCCCTGCTTCGCCAGTGCATTACCAGCATGAACCTGTACAAACGACGAAGACTTCCGTTCACGGTGCAATCAATATGCTTGGGCTTGCCAAGAGGTTGAAATGCAAGGTTTTACAGGCATCAACGAGCGAGGTTTATGGTGATCCCGATGTTCATCCGCAGCCAGAAAGCTATTGGGGGCGTGTGAATCCGATT
>NZ_JAKFZM010000006.1:0-141995 GCF_021654205.1 Leisingera sp. MMG026
CTACGCCCATTCCGCCATACTGCTTGCGCCAGCGGTAATAGGTCTGTTCAACAACGCCGATCTGCCTGATCGCATCAAGACGGGACATTCCTTGACCCATCAGAACTTCAGCCTGCCGTAACTTCGAGACAATCTCTTCCGGCTTGGGTCGCTTGTTTGCCATTCTCGGTCTTCCGTTTCCTAAACATAGCGCTGGACCAGTTCAGTTGGGGAGGCTCACTATTACGACAGCCATGATCAGCTGCGCACTCACCTCGCCGGCTTCATGGATGCATACAACTTCGCTCGCAGGCTGAAGACGCTCAGCGGCCTCACACCCTGCGAATACACCTGCAAGGTCTGGACTGCAGAGCCAGATCGTTTCATTCTAATTCCGATCCACCAGATGCCGGGACTGAACACCTGGACACAGTTGCTAGGGTGTAAGGCGTTCAGATCATGCTGAAATAGCTTCGGTAGAAGCCGGGCAGACTCCATTCCATTTCCGACAGCGGGCCGGGAATGAAACGGTGCGAATTCACCCCTTCCTGATTGTGGCGGATAATCTTTTCGTCATCGAGCGAAGTCACATGCCAGAGCCAGGTAAGCGCCTCCTTGTCGTAGTCGCGCCCCTCTTCCGCACCGCCGCGCACATACCAGGCGATTTGTATGTCGGTCTCCTGCAGAGAGCGCGGCACAAAGCGGTAGCCGACAAAGTGGTCGGCGTAGATCAGGAAATAGTTGAGCGTGCCGACCGCAAGGTCGGTGGCGCCGCCGTCATGGCCGCTGAGCTTGCCCAGCGGAGGCGCCAGCGGTGCGCCGTCCCTGCTGCCGGTCTGATAGCCGGGAAACAGCGGGTAGCGGCGCCAGTAGACATCCGCGCCCGATGCCAAGGCATTGGGGCCGGTGAGGTCCAGTTCTTCGGTCGGCAGGCCGATGGAGGCTGAGCGTTCGCGCAGGGCTTCGCCATGCTTTACTACATCCGCCGGGTCTTTCAGCGAATGGCTGCGCGAATATTCCTGATGCGAGGGCGCGCAATGGTAGCACTCCAGATAGTTCTCCAGCGCCAGCTTCCAGTTGGCGGTCACCGGATAAGAGGCCTCGTGTGCAAGCGTCAGGTTTTCCAGCTGCATCGGGGCGGACAGCGGTGCCAGCTTGTCCAGGCTGTCCTGCAGTGCCGGCGGGTTTTCGTCGGCGCAGACAAAGATCAGCCCTTGGAAAATCTGCACCTGCACCGGGAACAGCCCGTATTCGCCGGGGTCGAAATCCGGCCCCATGGCACGGCCGCCACGCAGTTTTCCGTCCAGACCGAAAGTCCAGGCGTGATAGGGGCAGGAGAAAACCCGGGCTGAGCCCTGTTTCTCCAGGCACACGCGGGATCCGCGATGGCGGCAGACATTCAGATGGGCGCGGACATCGCCGCTGCGGTCGCGCACCACGATGATTGATTCCGGGCCGTAGTCGAACAGGAAATAGTCGCCCGGCTCTGCGATCTGGCTGACATGGCCGGCCCAGATCCAGTTGCGGTTCCAGAACGCCTTGATGTCGTGGTCATAAACCGCCTGAGAGGTATAGAAATGCCGCTCAAGCGCAAATCCGGGCTGATGGGTTTCAATCAGGTCACGCATCACTTGCAGGTCATCTTTGGGCATTATACGCCTCCCATATCGTTGAGTGAGATAAGTTCGCGGCGGAACCATTCAGCATCGGCTGCCGCCGGGTCGCGTTCAAAGTTGCGTGCCGCCAAATGGCCGGCAAAGACCGCATCGGCAATCAGGCCGGGCGAGGCGGCGTCGCCGATCAGTTCCAGCGTGGTGAACCGGTGCCCGTAGTCTGCGCGCAGGGTATCAAAAAGCGCCGTATCGCGCTGGCGTGACGTCACCATCAGAAGGCTGGCGCAGCTGATTTGCCGGATGCGGCCGGTGTAGGCACAGGCGAGTGCCGCGCCGGTGGCATCCGCCGATTGGAGCAGATGCAGCGGCACGATCTCGACGCCTGCCTGCAACAGGCTGGTTTGCACCCGGGCCTGCTCTAGCGTCAGGTCGGTAAAGACAGAAGCCACAGCGCCGGGCGTGGCCAGGATCACCTTGCGGCCCGCGGCGGCCAGGTGGTCGGCCAGCACCCCGCCCAGATACCCCTGGTCGTCATCATAGAGCAGCACCGGCCCGCTGTCCGGCGGCAGTTCACCAGCCATGATGTCATCCGGTGTGAAACAGGGCATATCCTGCACCGGCAGCGGCGCCAGCGAAGAGCGCCCGCGTCCGTCGCGGTGCCACTGGCTTCCGGTTGCGAGGAAGACATTGGGAATGCCGAGATCCCCCACCTCTTCGGCGGTCATCGGGCTGTCTGTGAACATCTGGACATTGGCCCGCTGCTGCAGCTGCCACAGACGGTTGTCCGCGACCCGTCTCCAAGCTGCCAGCCCTTTGAGGCGGCTTTCGCGCAACGCCCGCCCGCCAAACTCCTCCCCGGCTTCGGCAAGGGTCACGTCATAGCCGCGTTTGGCCAGCTGCATCGCGCATTCCAGCCCGGCGGGTCCGGAACCGACCACCAGCGCGTGCTCCTCATGGCCCTTTGATGCGATCACCTCAGGGTGCCATCCGCGCCGCCATTCCTCGCCCATGGTCGGGTTCTGGGTGCAGCGGATCGGCACCCCGAGCATATCAGCAGAAACGCAAATATTACAGCCGATGCATTCGCGGATTTCCTCAATCCTGCCTTCTTCAATTTTCTTAGGCAGGAACGGATCGGCAATCGAGGGCCGGGCCGCGCCAATGAGATCAAGCACCCCCGTTTTGACCAGCGAGGCCATCAGATCCGGCGAGGTGAAACGGCCGACACCGACGACGGGTTTGGAAGTCACCTGTTTGACGAATTCGATGTAAGGAACCTGAAACCCGTCCTGCGGCTGGAACCGGGTGGTCTGGCTGTCATTGCTCCAGTCCGAGACATTCACATCCCAAAGATCGGGCAGATCGGCCAGCAATTCCACCACGGCGCGGCCTTCCTCCTTCGCCTGCATCCCGTCCGGTCCGGCCATCTGGTCCACGCCAAAGCGGAAGGCCACCGCGCAATGGCCGTCAAGCTCCTCGCGGGTTTCCTCCAGCAGTTCGCGGGTAAGGCGCAGCCGGTTTTCCAGGCTGCCGCCGTATTCATCGCTGCGGTTGTTGTACTGCGGCAGCAGAAAATGCTGCGGCAGGGTCATCTGGTGGCCGGCGTAGATATAGACAATATCGAAACCCGCCTCCTTGGCCCGCCGCGCGGCGGCCCGGTGCCAGCGGCGCAGGTCGCGGATGTCGGATTTGTCCATCGCACGAGCCTGTTTCGGGAATGGTGTGTCGATCGGCATGTCCGACGGGCCAAGCACCGGCGCGCGGGTCAAATGGTTGGTGGCATGATGGCCGTTATGGGCGAGCTGGATCGCCGCAAGCGCACCTTTGTCATGCACACCTTCCGTCACCAGCCGGAGGGCGGGGATGTCATGCTCATCCCAAAGCCGGTTTTCCGCATACGGCCCAAGGTCCGAGGTCGGATGAATTTCCGTCTCCTGGGTGGAGACGACGGCCCAGCCGCCTTCGGCCTTCATGGTGCGCATCGCGGCCTCTGCCTGGGGGCGCACATGGCCCATCCCGTTGCAATGGGGCACCTGATAAAATCGGTTCCGTGCGGTGACGGGGCCGATTTTCACCGGCTCGAAGAGAATGGAATACCCATGAGCGCCTGACATGGCCGCGCATCCTTTGTGTCGTGAGTGATTGCAGAAAGAGCCGGAGGCCGGAAAAGGCGGGCGTCAGCGCCCGCCGCGCGCGGGCTCAGAACCCGGCCTTGATGCGCTCGAATTCCTTCAGCATGCGGCCTTCAAGCGCGGGGGTGACGGCGTCGAAGAACAAGCTGCCCTCGAAGAACTTGTCGACATCAGCAAAGCCGTAGGTTTCGATTAGCTCCTGATCGGCGGATTTGAAGGCATCGGCATTGGCATGCGCGTAGCCCCAGCTCTCAATGATGTATTTGCCGCTGGCCTCGGCGCTCAGCGCATTCAGCATGTCATAGACCTGCTCGTCGCTTTGGGTCGAGGAGGTCAGATGCACATAACCGCAGACCCAGGTGGCGATGCCCTTGTCCACGTCGCGCATCATCTTTGCAGGGGTTTCGTTCCAGATCAGGTTCAGCTCAGACTGGTTCCAGCCCCAGCCCATGGTCACCTCGCCCGAGGCAAGGGCCTGATCCAGCTGGCCCGCATCGGACCAGTAGAAACGCACATTCGGGTGGATCGCGCGCAGGAAGTCCGAGGCTTTCTGGAACTCCTCATCCGACATATCGGTATAGCTTGAGGCGCCGGTTGCCAGCGCCGCCATTGCATAGGCCGAGGAGGCCGCATCGGGAATGGCGATCTTGCCCTGATGGGCCGGATCACCCAGCAATTGCAACGAGACGTCCGCAGCATTGATCTGGTCAGTGCGGTAGATCAGCCCGGTGTTGCCCCACTCAAACGGCACCATATAGGTGTTGCCGTCGATGGTGACGCCGTCCACATCTTTGATCTGCGGCAGCAGATTGTCCCAGTTGCTGATCTTGGAAGTGTCAATGGGTTTCAGCAGCCCCGCTGCGATCCATTTGCGCAAGCCGTCGGTGCAGGGATGGGCAAGATCAGCGGCAAAGCCCGACTGCAGCTTGGTAAAGGCCTCCTCAACACTGCCGAAGTAGGTATAGCTGGGGGCGCCGCCGTATTTGGCGACGTAGTCGCCATAGAAGCCCTGATCCTCATAGCCTGACCAGTCAAAGACCGACAGGCTGGCGGCATCGGCGGATGCGATACCTGCCGAGGCGGTCAAAGCCGTGGCAGCGGCCAGTACGGTTGTGAAATGTTTCATTGTCTTCCTCCCATTATTCTGATGCCTCGCGGGCGCCGAGGTCGATGACCGAGGCGTTCTGCACCCCCAGCCAGACTGGATCGCCCTGCTTGTGATCAACCGTGTGAAAATAGTTCGGCACCGACACCGCAATGGGCTGCTGCAACCCGTCAGTGGTGACGTGGTAATGCACATTCTCGCCGTAAAACGCGGCATTGGTGACGGTGCCCTGCAGGTAGCCGTCGTAGCCATCCGGCCGTTGCGCCGAAATCTCCAGCTGTTCGGGACGGATCCCCGCCAGCAGTTGCGGCCCGCGCCGCGCCACATTGGGGTTCACGTCGATTGTGAGCGGCCCGAAGCCCTGTACCTGGGCCTTCAGCTTGCCGTCCGCCTCACCTGTCACGGCCGCGTCGAGGAAGTTCATGCCACCGATGAAGGCCGCCACTTCCCGGCTTGCGGGGCGGGCATAAAGCACCTCGGGTTTGTCGACCTGTTTAAGCTGGCCCTGGAACATCACGCCGATGCGGTCGGACATGGTCATCGCCTCATACTGGTCATGGGTGACCATGACAAAGGTGATGCCAAGCTTCTGCTGCAGGCGGCGCATTTCGAATTGCATCGCCTCGCGCAGATTTTTATCGAGCGCCGACAGCGGCTCGTCCAGCAGCAGCACCTTGGGCCGCATCACCAGCGCGCGGGCCAGGGCAACCCGCTGGCGCTGGCCGCCCGACAGCTCATCTGCCTTGCGCGCCTGCAGCCCGCCCAGCTCTACCATCTCCAGCGCCTCGGCCACGCGTGCGCTGATCTCGGCCTTCTTAAGTTTCAGCTTGCGTAGCCCAAAGGCGACATTGTCGCCGACATTCAGATGCGGGAAGATCGCGTAAGACTGGAACACCATATTTGTGGGGCGCTTGTTGGCAGGGATCTCCGCCATCTCCTGGCCGCTGATGCGGATGGTGCCGGCGTCATGATCCTGAAAACCGGCAATCATCCTGAGCGCTGTTGTCTTGCCGCAGCCGGAGGGGCCAAGGAGCGAGAAAAATTCGCCCTCCTTCAGTTCGAGGTTCAGATCGCGCACCGCCACAAAGGTGCCAAATCTCTTTTCCACCCCGGAGATTTCGATGATGTTCTGGCTGGTCATCTTCTGTCCTTCATTCAGGCGGATTTGGTGGAGCGGCGGCGAAAATATTCGGCGGTCAGCAACAACAGCACCGAGGCCAGCAGCAGCAAGGAGCCAAGCGCCAGCGTGTTCGGCAGCTTCGCCGGAAAGCGGATTTGGCTCCAGATGTAGACCGGCAGGGTGGGCTGGTTGCCGGACAGGAAGAAGGCCAGCACAAATTCGTCAAACGACACGGTGAACGTGACTAGCAGGCTGGCGACAATGCCCGGCGCCACGATCGGCAGGGTCACCCGGCGGAAGGTACCGATGACGCTTTCGCCCAGATCAAAGGCGGCTTCCTCCAACGATTGGTCAAAGTCGTCAAAGGCGGATTTCATGATTGATACGGCAAACGGCAGCGCAACAAAGACATGGCCGAGGATCACCGTGGTCAGCGACGGCCGCAGCCCCAGCGAGATGAACAGCACCAGCATTGAGGAGGCCACGATGATACCCGGAATGACCAGCGGCAGCATCACCAGCCCCTCCGACAGTTCGCGCCCTTTGAAGCGGTAGCGGACATAGGCGCGGGCCGCGAACAGTCCCAGCGAGGTGGCCACCATTGCGGTCACTGCGCCGACGATCAGGGAATTGATCATCGCCTGCAAGAGCGTGTCCTGTTCGCCCAGCTGGGCGTACCATTTCAGGGTGAAGCCCTTCATCGGGAAGGCCACGATGGTGCCGTCGTTGAAGGAGAACAGCGGCAGCAGCAGCACCGGCAGATATAGGAAGATCAGGTAGCCGATAGCATAGACCAGCAGCCAGGGGAAACGGAAGGGTCTGCGCCGCGGCTTGCTGGCAGCAGCGTTCAGCGGCTTGTTCAGGGGTTCGTTTGCCGGAGCGCTCAACGGATTCTCCTCCCCAAAGCGGTCGCCAGGATCACGAACAGGATGGCGACAAAGCCGACCGAGGCCATCGCCACCAGCGACAGCGTCGCGCCCAGCGGCCAGTTGTTGGCGGGGCCGAACTGCACCTGGATGAGGTTCGCCACCATCTTGCCCTGCGAGCCGCCGACCAGCGACGGGGTGACGTAGTCGCCCACTGTGGGAATGAAGATGATCAGGCTGCCGGCGATGATGCCGGGCACCGACAGTGGCAGGGTGACCCGGAAGAACCGTTCCAGCTTGGAGCACCCGAGATCGGTGGCGGCCTCCAGCAGTGCCCGGTCGATCTTCTGCAGCGACACATAGATCGGCAGGATCGCAAACGGCGCCCAGGCATGGGCCAGGGTCAGCACCACCGCGAATTCATTGTAGAGAAGAAAGGTCAGCGGTTCATTGATCAGCCCCATTGAGAGCAGCGCGGAATTCATCACCCCGTTGAACCCGAGGATCAGCTTCCAGCTGAACACCCGCAGCAGGTAGCTTGACCAGAACGGGATGGTGATCAGCAAGAGCCAGAGGGTTTTCTTGCGGGTGCGGTAGGCGATGAAATAGGCAATCGGATAGGCCAGCGCCACCGTCGCCATGGTCACCGCCCCGGCAATCAGGATCGAGCGCAGCATCAGATGCCGCACCAGCGGATCGGTGGCGGCCTCGGTGTAATTGGCCCAGGTCAGCGTCTTGTCGATGTCGACATAGGACTGGGTCCAGAAGCTGTAGGCCACCAGAATGCCCAGCGGCGCAGCTACCAGAAGCCCCACATATAGCGACGCAGGGGCGCTCAATGCATAACCCTTGCCTGCTTCGGTTCTGAGAAATCCGGCCATGTCACTCCAGTGTCTGATATGCGAGTCCGGCGCCGCCCATAAAAATGGACAATCGTCCATCAAATCTGACGGCTGGAAGGGCCCTCTGTCAACAGGGTTTCCAAAAAAATGTACAAACGTCCATTTATGGTGGAGAAATTCCTTTGGTGTGCCTAGACTGGCAAAATACACCTGCCTGCTGCATAGGTTCGCGCCATGTATCAGGCGGGCCAGATTCGGCAGGGATCAAAAATTCGGGATCAAATGACCGGGAAAAGGGAACAGAACCGCGAGCAGAACCGCCAAGCCCTGATCGGCGCCGTGCTGGATTCAGTGGCAGAGAAGGGCATATCCGAAACCTCTGTCAGTGAGATCATCCAGCGCGCCGGCCTGTCGCGCGGCATGATCCACCTGCATTTCGGCGGCAAGGACAACCTGGTTCACGCTGCCGCGCATCATTCCTCGGAAGAATATTATGACGAGCTGGAGGCTCTCTTGCAGACCGCTGGCGAGAGCCCGCAGGAGCGGATCGAGATGATCGTGCGCGGCGACCTTAGCGAACGGGTGCTGAACCGGCGCAATGTCAGCATCTGGTATGCCTTCCGCGGCGAGGCCCGGAACCGCAAAGCCGTCGCCGAGTACTCCGACACCCGCGACGGGAGGCTGCGGGGCATGATCCACAGCGCTTTTTCCCGAATCGTTTGCGAGTCCGGCACCCCGGCCCCTTTCGAGGCCGCCCGTGATGCCACCCACGGCACCCTGGCATTGCTGGAGGGCATGTGGACCGACTTCTTGCTGCACCCTGACCGCTTCGACCGGGAAGAGGCATCGCGGATCATATTCCGCTTCCTGGCGGCCATGTTCCCGGCGCATTTTTCGCTGAGGGGTGCCGTGCGCCCGTTGAAAGTATAGGCACCTCGGCGCGGTTACAAATTACAGCCGCGCCGCACATCAGGGCAAGCCCTGCGTCAGCGACCCCGATCTCACCCTGGATGCAGCGGCTTGAGACCATCCATCGTCGGGCCGGGATTATCGGCGAATTCGGTTCAGATTATTTGAGTCTGTAAATCGGGACTGGCTCAAGACAGTTGCGGCCGGGCTCAGCCATAGAATTCATGCGGCTTTTTTCAGTTTCCTTACGGGTGTCATGCCGCTGATGCCCATGTTGGGTCGCTCATTGTTGTAAATCCAGAGCCATTCCGTTGCCTGGTTCTGCGCCTCCTCGACGGTTTCAAAGATGTATTGCCCCAGCCAAGGCTGACACGAATCAAACGTCTCCCGATCCAACAGGAGGCATCAGCTTTGCCTCTCCCGCGCTCTGCCCAGAGAGCCATCGGGAAAATGCGTTCATCGCCCGTGTCGCAGGGCGGTCTGAGGGCCAGGCAAGATAGTAGCGCCCGGCGGAAAAGGTGACGCAGAAGGGTTGTGCCAGCCGGCCTTGGGCAATGAAACTCTCGAACATGGCGACTGGCAACAGCGCAGCACCTGCCCCCGAGGCGGCCAGTTCCGCGAGCGCCACCGAGCTGTCAAAAACCGGACCTGTGACCATCGGACAGGGCGCACCTGCGGCTTCGAACCAGCCCGGCCATTCGGCGCTGCGGTAGCTGCGCAGAAGTGTCACCTGCCCGAGGTCCGATGGATGCTGCAGGCGCGCCGCCAGCTCCGGCGCGCAGAGCGGTGCCAACGGCGCCTCCGTCAGCGGGATCGCGTCATGGCCGGTCCAGCCGCCGGTGCCGAAACGGATAGCCATGTCCAGCCCCTCGCGCAGGATATCCACCCGGTTGTTGTTGGTCGAAATCCGCAGATCGATCTCCGGATGCGCCTGCCGGAAGGTATCGACACTCGGCATCAGCCAGCCGAGCGCAAAGGTCGTGTTCACTCCGACTTTCAGCACCTCTACGTCACGCT
This sequence comes from Leisingera sp. MMG026, assembly GCF_021654205.1. Lineage (NCBI taxonomy): Bacteria > Pseudomonadati > Pseudomonadota > Alphaproteobacteria > Rhodobacterales > Roseobacteraceae > Leisingera > Leisingera sp. MMG026. Next base: position 9,584 of record NZ_JAKFZM010000006.1, read on the forward strand.
GCCCGCCAAGGCGGTCGAGCACCCTCGCCATCGCGTCGAACCCGTGTTCGAGCACCGGGAAAAGCCGCTGCCCCTCGTCGGTCGGCACCAGCCCCTGCGAGGTGCGCAGGAACAGGGTGACGCCCAGCAGATCCTCCAGCCGCGCGATCTGATGGCTGACTGCGGCCTGGGTCACGCGCAGTTCGACGGCGGCCTTGGTGAAACTGCCCTGGCGCATGGCAACCTCGAACACGCGCAGAGCGTTCAACGGCAGGTCGGGGCGATCCATGTCGATACCTCAGCTAATGACAGGCGATAAGATTTGTCGTTTGTAGCGCCGGATCAAGCTGAAGTATACCAGACGCATGACATCACCTGATGTCGTCTATGGCACATATCCGGAAAGGAACACCCCATGCGGTTCACCGCTTCCGTCCTGTCGCGCGCAGCGGCAGGGCTTGCTCTTGGCCTGTCTCTGGCCACCATGTCCGTAGCTGACACGCGCCTCGAGGCGCTGGCCGAAACCGTGTCGCAAGTTGAACAGAGGCTTGGCGGGCGTGTCGGCCTGTCGCTCGAAGAGGTCGGCGGGCAGACGTCCTGGTCGCACCGGGAGGATGAACGCTTCCTGATGAACAGTACCGTGAAGGCGCCGATCTGCGGGGCCGTTCTCGCGCAGCGCGATGCGGGGGCCCTGGCTCTTTCTGACGCGCTGCCGGTGCGCGCGGCGGATCTGCAGTCCTACGCGCCGGTCACCAAAACGCGGGTTGGCAAGGACATGACGATCGAAGCGCTGTGCTTCGCCGCCATCGACATGAGCGACAACACCGCAACCAACATTCTGATCGACCGGCTAGGCGGCCCGCAGGCAGTTACGCGATTCTTCCGCGGCATCGGCGACCCGGTCAGCCGTCTGGACCGGCGTGAGCCCGGTCTGAACACCTTTGTGCCCGGCGATCCGCGCGACACCACGACCCCGGCGGCAATGGCCGTCACGCTGGAAAAGCTGCTGCTGGGCAGTGCGCTGTCCCCGGTATCGCGCGACCAGCTGGCGGACTGGATGAGCCATGGCGGCGTGACGGGCAACTTGCTGCGCGCTGACGCGTCTGCGGACTGGCAAGTCCTCGACAAGTCCGGCAGCGGCAGCCACACCCGCAATATCATCGCAATGGTCACACCCGGCAAAGGGGCGCCGTGGATCATCACCATCTTTCTGTCAGACGCCGATGCGGATTTCGACACCCGCAACGCGGCCCTGCAGAAACTTGGCAGTGCAGTCATGGCAGTGATCCGGGACTGAGCAGGCTCGGGCCGGGGCGCGGAAATTCGGGTCAGGTCAAGTCTTGCAGCGCGGCAGAGTTCAGCATGAAACTGTGCCGGTCGAATGCCGGCACTCCGCCTGGCTGCCGGCCGGTTTGGACCGTGGCGGTACAGCGAAAATCAATGCCGGATCTGGCGGCAGGGATGGATTTGCAAATGCCGCACAACAATGCGCAGCTCTGGAACCTCGGTGAAGGTCCATTCACTTTCCGGGTTCAGGCGGGAATCCGCGGTTTGTCTGAGCGGCTTTATCGTAGCACAGCCGGTTCTAGAACTGGCGTCCGTTATTGAGTTCATTGTTCAGGATGCCGGTGCCCCTTTGGCGGTTGCCATGGATGGTCGAGGCGCCCCGATGGCGCCGGACGGGCCCGTCACGCCTTCCTTGTTGAGCACTTCTGCGATCTTCTTCGGGGGCAGAGCCAGTGATCAGTTTTTCGATGCTCTGTACGAACTTGGTGTTACACCTGTCCACCGCCGGAAAGCGCGGTGGAAATTCGCGGGAGAGGAGAACCCGACATCCTGAGAGATTTCTTCGATGCTCTTGCTCCCGGCCTGCAGGTCATGAATGGCTATGTCCCGGCGCAGCCCGTCCTTGATCGCCTGAAAGGAGGTGTCTTCTGCATCCAGCCGCCGCATCAAGGTTCTAGGTGTGACGTTCAATGCGCGGGCGGCATCTGCCAAGTGGCCGCCCTCCCAGCTTGTTTGATAAAGGAACTCCCGCACTCTCAAAGACTGCTTATGTTCCCTATACCCTGTGAACATCCAGTCGCGGGGGGCCCGGCTTAGAAACTCCTTCAGTTCCGCAGAGCTGCGTCTTTTTGTTGGCCCCAGTTTCGCGACCTCAAACGTAATTGCCGAACACGGTGCCATGAAGCTGATCTGCGCCGGAAATATCACCGCGTAATCGTCTGAAAACCCAGGGCGCTCAAAGGCAAATTGAACCGCCTGGACAGGCACTTCATATCCTGCAAGCCAGGACAGCAGCCCATGCGCAAGTTTCAGGATCAGCATATGGCCGAACTGCTGACAGGGCTGCGCACCGCGCGGCACAAGCCGCAGACTGATGCTGCCGTTTCCGGACGCGAGTTCAATCTGGTAATCGTCCAGCAGCAGGTTCCAGAACGTAGAGAACCGGTGCAAGGCTGAGGGAAGAGAGCTGGCTTCGCGGACCGTTGTCAGCAGGTGCTGCAGTGCTCTGGCCCGGATCGGCCGGCTCCACAGGCCCATCATTTCATCATTGGTTTCGATGGCAGCGATTTGGTAAAGCCGGACAATCTGATCCAAAGTAATGCGGTGGGCAATCTGACCCTGGACCGCATGCATCCCTGCGCGCTGCAGGAAGGAGGCCAATTGGGCATCCGTGCAACAGTGCCGCAAGGCCATAATCCAATTCCCGGCAAACTGCGACGAAACCGTGGCCAGGCTTGAAGGATCCGAGGTTGTCATTTCCATAGGCTCCAGCGCCGGTTGTCATTTTTGGAGAACATATCGCCTATTTTAAGCGTGAATTTGGTCAGCTGCTACAGGCATCTGGCATGAAGTAACAGTACGCACCCACGGCGAAAAGCAACAGCCGCGGGACCGCTTCTGTGTGCCCTCAGGTGAAATCGCCGCCGATTGTGGCGTGACCTGCTGCCGGGCATTCTCAGGCCCTAGGCCGGTTCGGCTGCCCCAATTCTGTTCCAAAGCTCACTGGCAACGACGCCGGGCGGGCGGTCTCGGCGTCTTATCTTGAAGATCATCGTTCGGCGTACAGGAAATCGTTCCAGGTTGAGGGGAAGCAAAGCACCGGACAGCCGCTCCGCCTCGGTCATATGGTCCGGTAGGCCGCCCCAGCCGAGACCGGCGAGGATCACCTTTTTCTTGGCGGCAAGATCGGAAACGGTCCACTTCAGTCCGCCCGGCAGCAGATCGCGGCTTTGTTCATGCGCGGCGCCGCCTGTGCCCGCCGCGACCACCTGCACGTGGCTTTGCATTTCGGATGCTGAAAACGCACGGGAGCCGGCCGGCAGATTCAGCCCGGGGCTGGCCACTGGCCGTATTGTCACCTCCGTAACCGGCTCAGCTTCCACATCATCCAGCGGCACCCCTTCCAGCGAAGCAAGCGCGATATCTGCCTTGCCCTCCATCAGCCGGGCAATCGGGCCGCCCATCATTTCCATCCGCAGCCGCAGGTGGGTGGCCGGGTGATGCCGCCCGGTTTCGGCAAGCGCCGGCAGCAAAGGATCCAGATCCATTGTGGCGCTGACGGCAATGTTCAGTTCTGGCTCTTCGCGGGCGCGCAGCCGGGCGGCAGTGGTTTTCAGGCCTTGCATCTGCCGCAGTACCCGCGACGCCTCGCGGTAGAAGATTTCACCAGCCGGGGTAAGCGCCGGCCGGTAGGCCGCGCGGCTGAACAGCTCCAGCTCCAGTTCCTCTTCCAGCTGGCGGATTGTGTGGCTGATGGCGGACTGTGATTTGTGCAGCCGCTCCGCCGCACCGCGGAAGGTGCCGGTTGAGACAATCGCCTCCAGGGCAACAAGCTGGTCGTGTTTCATGCAGTTGCCATATGACCTGTTTTCCTAATCATTAATGTGAGAACACAATATTATCAACAAATCATGTCAAGGGGTAGACAGGAGCATCACCAAGCACAGGAGATAGTGATGAAGCTCTACTACAAACCCGGCGCTTGCCCGCTGGCCAGCCATATCGCCCTGTATGAGACAGGCCAATCGTTTGAAATCGAAGCCGTCGATACCGCCGCGGGCCGGACCGCAAGCGGCGCGGACTACCGCGCGATCAACCCCAAAGGCTATGTTCCGGCCCTGGGCCTGGACGACGGAAGCGTTCTCACCGAAGGGGCGGCGGTTCTGCAGTATATCGCGGACAGCAACCCGGAAGCGGGTTTAGCGCCGGCGGCAGGCACCTTGGCCCGTGCCCGGATGCAGGAACAGCTCAACTGGATCGGGACCGAGCTGCACAAGGCCTTTAACCCGCTGTTCCGCGACGGAATATCCGAGGGCGGTAAAGACGACGCGCGCACCGCTGTAGCGGGCAAGTTCGATTTCATCGAGACGCAGCTGGAGGATGGCCGCGAGTGGCTGGTAGAGAACCGGTTCTCGGTCGCGGACGCCTATCTGTTCGCGGTCTCGAACTGGGCGAACTTCACCGGCATCGACCTGGCCCGCTGGCCCCGGCTGGCGGCGTTCGTGAGCCGCAGCGCGTCCCGCCCGTCCGCTCAGGCTGCAATGCGCGCAGAAGGGCTGATCCAATGACACCAGCCGATCACAAAGTGGTCGGCGCATTGATGGAGGCCTATTTCGAGGGCCTCCATCACGCCGACAGCACCATGCTGCGTGAAGTTTTTCACCCGCAACTGGCCTATATCTGCGCAACCGAAGGCGATGAACTGGCCCTGGATCTTGAAACCTACATGGCCCGCGTCGATGGGCGCGAGCCGCCTGCCAAGCGCGGCGACCCGCGCGAGGAGGAAATCCTGGAGATTGCCTTTGCCAGCGACCGGCTGGCCCGTGTCAGTGCCCGGATGACCATGATGGGCCGGGATTTCCATGACCTGCTTACCCTTGTCCGCCACGGCACCGAATGGCGCATCGTTGCAAAAGTGTTCTCATACGTACCGCGAAAGGGCTGACCGATGCCTTATGTGAATATCAAAGTCACCCGCGAAGGCGGCCCCGATGGCACCGGCCCGAGTGCGGACCAAAAGGCGCAGCTGATCACCGGAGTTACGGGCCTGCTGCAGGAGGTTCTGGGTAAGAACCCGGCAACCACATTTGTGGTGATCAACGAGGTTCCTCTGGAGGATTGGGGTGTTGGCGGCCTGCCGGTGCAGGAGTACCGGAAGCAGGCGCAATGAAAACGCGGCTGACAGAGGCGCTGGGGATCACTTGCCCGGTGATCCAGGCGCCGATGGCCTTTGCTGCAGGCGGCGCGCTGGCCAGCGCTGTCTCCAGCGCCGGCGGGCTGGGCATGATCGGGGGCGCCTATGGCGATGCCGCTTGGATCGACCAGCAGTTCGGCATTGCAGCGGGCGCCCGCGTCGGCTGCGGGCTGATCACCTGGAAACTTGCGGAACAGCCGCAGCTGCTGGACCGGGTGCTGGCACGCGATCCAGCGGCGCTGTTCTTGTCCTTTGGCGACCCGGCACCATTTGCGCCAGTGATCAAGGACGCGGGTGTAACGCTGATCTGCCAGGTGCAGACACTGCGCGACGCGCGGCAAGCGCTGGGCTGCGGCGCAGACATCATTGCCGCCCAGGGTGCGGACGCCGGCGGCCATGGCGAAGCCCGCGGCACCTTTGCCTTGGTGCCGGAGATCGCTGACGAGATCGCACGCCGGAACAGCAAAGTGCTGCTCTGTGCAGCAGGCGGTATCACGGATGGCCGCGGCCTTGCAGCGGCCTTGATGCTGGGGGCGGATGGGGCGGTGATCGGCACGCGGTTCTGGGCCTCGCGCGAGGCGTTGGTGCCTCCGCGCATTCTTGATCGCGCGCTGGCGGCAACGGGAGACGACACGATCCGCACACGTGTGGTGGATGTGGTCCGCGGTTACGACTGGCCCGGCCGTTACAACGGCCGCGTTCTGCGCAACCGGTTCATTCAAAAATGGCACGGTTCCGAGGAGGCCTTGAAACTGGAAGCGGGCGCAGAGGCCGCAAAATGGTCGGCAGCCCAGGAGGCTGGCGATCCGGATGTTGCAACCGCTTTTGCCGGTGAAGGCATCGGCCTGATCAAAAATGTTCAGGCCGCCAGCGAAATTCTGGCGGGCATCACGGCCCATGCGGAGCGGTGTCTGGCAGGATAAAGCCGGTCAGGACTGCAGTGAACAATTGTGCCGGAACAGGCGGGAACGCTCCCGTCTGTTCCATTTTCAGCAGGTTTCAGAATGCATGGTCCAGAACAAATTTGCCTGTATACCCGGGGGTCTCCAGCCTGCGGTGCGCTTCCGCGATCTGGTCAAGCGGCAGGATATCTTGGACCTCCGGCGCCAGGACGCCCTGGGCCAGCCAACCCGCCAATGGCTGCAGAACCTCCTGAATGGCGGGGTTTTGAACCGTCACCGGGCAAATACCCCGCGATTCCGTGAATACCCCGCCTGGCTTCCACCACTCCGGGACAATGGTTGCATAGGCGCCGCCATCTTTCACGGCAGCAAATGCCTGCTGCGCGTGTTTGTGCCCGCGCACGTCAATAGCGCCGTCCACCTGCCGCGTGTCCGGGGCGGCGAGTTCGAACCCCAGCAGAGGGGCAATTGCTGCCGCCATTGCGCCAACCGCCCCCTTTGGGTTGTTGATCAGGACACGCGCGCCCGGCGGCAAAGCCAGAGCCTGAAGAGCCGCCAGCGCTGTGCTGCCGGTCAGCGGCACTGCGGCGGCAGTGGTAAAGGGAACCGTGTCCGCAATCTTTACAACCTGACTGGCTGGCAATGCTGCAAATTCCGCGTGGGTCCCAACCAGTGATCCCGGCTGCGGCGAAATTGCCATCACCCGGTCGCCGGGGGCAAACCCCTCTGTTTCCGGGCCAAGCGCCTCGACTGTCCCTGCCGCATCCCAACCCAGGATCATCGGGAAAAGGGCGGGATCATCGGGCAGGATGGCCGCTGACCGCACGCCCGCATCCACCGGGTTCACGCTGGACGCATGGATGCGGATCAGTACCTCTCCCGGCTTGGGGTCGGGACGCGGCAGGTCTGCCATCCGGAACACATCCACGTCGCCAAAAGATCCTATGATTGCAGCTTTCATCCGTGCCTCCACTATTTTGTAGTGATCGTTAAATAATGGGCTGCTTGCCGGGTCAAGTGTTTTGTGTAATGATCGATAAGTAATTTGGAGGCGACCTTGGGGCGGCAAAGATCTTTTGACACCGGCCATGCGATTGAACAGGCGATGCTTCTATTCTGGGAGCGCGGATATGAAGCCGCATCGATGGCCGATCTCAGCGCGGCCATGGGGGTGAACCCCCCAAGCATCTATGCGGCCTTTGGCAACAAACAGGCGTTGTTTGAGCGCTGTGCGAGCCACTACGCGCAGAACATTGCGGCCTATGCCCCCCGCGCACTGGACGAGGAAGCAACGGCTGCCAAAGCCCTGCGCCGCTATGTGTTTGAGGCCATCGAAGTGTTTTCCGGCCAGGAGAGACCCAAAGGCTGCTTGCTGGTCAGTGCTGCAACCAATTGCGGTACCGCCAGTACCGGCGCGCAGAAACTGCTCGCCGGATACAGGCAGGCCAGCGAGGCAATGGTCGCGGCCCGGATCCGGCGTGGTATCGAAGACGGAGACATGCCGGCAGCAAGCGATCCGGATCTGTTGGCGAAGTACATTGCAGTTCTGATTCAGGGGCTTGCGGCGCAAGCCCGCGATGGCGCCACAGCTGATGCTTTGCACAGCGTGGCTGAACTGGCGCTGGGTCAAGTTGCTGTTTTTCCTTAGAAACCAAGGATGCCCGTCTGCTAGTCCTATCTTTAAAACCGCTGGGTCAAGCTTAACTGCTGCCGCATCTGAAATATGTTCAGAGGTTCCAAAGAACGTGTCTGCAGACCTGTTTTAAGGCCCGGATCTGTTCCCAAGCACATGTTTGTTGTCCGTAAGATTCTTGCATCACCTGGAAAACACCAAGTCCCAAAGCTGCCTTTGTCAGACTAAGGCATGCGGCCTTAGCCGCTGGCGGGCAGGCTGGTGCCCGCGGCCGCGGCAAGCAAAAATGCTGCCGGGCCTTTGGCTGAAACGGGGCATTGGAATCCCTCTCGCAAATCTCGATGCCGCTGCGTTTACAGCCAAATCCACCGCTGTCCTGGCCAAGGCTACGGACAATCATCACTTACACACGCAGTTTAACTAACTTCGACGCAAGTAGTTACGGGCCCGTTAACTCAGTCTTTCCAAGCGTCCCGCGCCAATTGCGGCGGAAATTGGACGCAACCGCCTTGATTGCCTGAATGGCGCCGCGATCTTTCCGCATTCTGCTTTCAGCGTTGGGGTTCATCCGCCCCGCTCCGGCCAAAGCCCAGGCTGCCACAAGGAATTGACGCTGTGCCTGACGACACATCTTCTGCTGACCCGGCTCTCGCCTGTGAACTGCCTTGCGGCTTCAAACTGCTGCAAGGCCAGTACCAGATCGAGCAGCTGCTGCTCAGCGGTGGCTTTGGGATCACCTATCTGGCCCGCGACAGCCTGGAACGCCGCGTTGTCATCAAGGAGTGCTTTCCGGCAGGTATCTGCCGCCGCAGTGGCACGGATGTCGAACCCAATACGGAAGAGCACGCCAAATCCTGCCGCAATGTCTTGCGCAATTTTCTGCGCGAGGCGCATCTGCAGGCCCGCGCCCGGCATTCCGGCATCGTTGGCGTGCATCAGGTGTTCAAGGAAAATCAAACCGCCTATATCGCGATGGAATTCGTCGACGGTTTGGACTTGCTGACCGTGCGGGAGGACCAGCCTGAACGGCTGACCGGGCCGCTTCTGCGGCACATTCTTTGCCAGGCACTGGAAGCGCTCGACTGCCTGCACGGGCAAGGGATTTTGCACCGCGACATCTCGCCGGACAACTTCATCCTTGGAAAGGATGGGAGCCTCACGCTGATCGATTTCGGGGCCGCCTGCGGCACTCTTCCCAATGATGATACCGCGCTGCCGGTGCTGCTCGCGGTCAAGGATGGGTATTCCGCGCATGAGCTGTACAAGCCCGAGTTGCCTCAACGCCCGGCCTGTGACCTCTATGCGCTGGGTGCCACGCTGTACTACCTGATTACCGGTAACGTGCCCGCAAGCAGCCAGCAGCGGCTGAGCGCAGTAATGGCAGGTGACCCGGACCCGTGCAATCCGCTGCTGGGCAGACCGTGGAACGCGGATCCTGCGGTGCTTGCCACCGTGGATATGGCGATGTCCGTGCTTCCGGCTGAACGGTTCCAATCGGCGCATGACTGGGCGGGCGCGCTGGCCGAAAACGGCTGCGAAACACAGAACGCTGCGGAATCAGACGCTCAACTGCCCGGCACGGTTGCGCCAGCGCCAGAAGACAATGCCAATCTGGACGCCGTCATCGCCGAGCTGGTCGCGACGGCCAATGGCGGCCTGACACCTGGGCAACCGCGCTCGGCCAGGCAGCAGCAGACCGCACCTGCCAGCAAGCCCTCCAAGCCGCGTCGCCAGCTGGTGAATATCTTCGGCGAGCCGGTCAGCGACGTGGAAGCCTGGCTGGAGGAACAGGACGCAATCCCCCGGCGGAAGAAAAACGCTCCCGCCGTGGAACGGCTGCCCGCTGCCGTATCTGCTGCGGACCTCCAGGCTGACCCGGTTCTGGAACTGCGCCAGGAAAAGCCCGGTTTCGCGGGCCGGCTGCGAAAAATCTTCGGGCGCCAGCGCAGCACCCCGGAAACGGTTAAGAACTGAAGGGAATGGGTATGAAGTTCATCAAGGATATCATCGGCGAAAAGCGGGAGAGGGTCCGCCTGGACGGTTATGCCGCACCAGAAGCAGACCCGGCCCAGGCGCCTGTGCAGGATGCGGTTGCTCCTGACGTCGCCAGTACCGGGGCTGCCCCTCCGCCTCTCAGCCTCGACCGTGGTTTCCTGCTGGATGCAGTGCCGGAAACAGCTCAGGCGGCATCCCCCGTGGAGACTGCTGCTCCGCTGGCTGGCAAGCCCGCGGATGACGGCTGGACTTATGACGCAGGGCCTGATGACGCGCTGGCAGAAGGCGAAGGCTTGCCAGGCTTTGCTGAAGAGCAGCCCCAGGACCCGGCCATTGCGGCCTTTTTCGCCCGCGAGCAAGAAACCGTGGCAGCACCAGCGGCCAGTGCTGACCCTAGGGATGCCGGAACTCTTGGCAGCCTCGCAGGCGCCGCATCAGATGATCCCTTCGCAGCTGGCGCCGAAATACCTGCGCGCGTTGGCATTGAGGATAGTTTCCGCAGCCCGGAACTGGCTGAACCAGCAGCCGAAAGCAGCGAATCCTACAGGGTCTTCAAGCGAACCCAGGCCGACGTACAGGAGCAAGGCAGCGCGCCAGATGTTGAGGAGACTTTTTCTGCAGCCTTTGCCCCAGTAAATCAGCCTCAGCCTCAGCCTCAGCCTCAGCCTCAGCCTCAGCAGCAGCCAGAAATCAGCCCGCGCGGCGTCGAAGCACAGCCTGCCAGTATCCTGGCAGGCACCCCCCAACCGGCTGCCCCTGCTCCGCAGGCGGCTCCTGTTGCCGCCCCGCAGCCGGCGCCGGCAGCTTCGCAACCTGTGGCCTCCATGGACAGCCCGGCAGACGCGTCAATTGATGTGCCGGCACCGTCGATGGGACGCGGCGCCAGCCGGGCGGGACGGGTCAAGACCCGCCTGCTGGGTTTCAGCCCGGCTCAAACCGAAGACAGCGATCCCTTTGCCCGCAGCCAGAAAGACACTGCGCCCGGTTACACCCGTTTCCCCGTCGGCTGGCTTGCCATCGTGCAGGGGCCGGGCCGCGGTGCTGCCTTTACTTTGTTCAGCGGTGTCACTGTGATCGGCCGCGGTGCCGACCAGACCGTTAGGCTGGACTTTGGTGACAACAGCATCTCGCGCGACAACCACGCAGCCATCGCCTATGACCCGGAACAGAAGGCTTTCTATATCGGCCACGGCGGCAAGGCGAATCTGGTGCGCCGCAACAACCGCCCTGTGCTCAGCACCGAAACCCTTGCGGCGGGTGATGTGATCCGCATTGGCGAAACTACCCTGCGCTTCGTGCCGCTGTGCGGCGCCGATTTCGGCTGGGACCAGCCGCAACCCAGCGATACCGACCATGCAGTGCACCGCTGAGTTCGAATATGATGCTGCGACGGCCATCAGCAAGGGCCGCCGCGAGCGCCAGGAGGACGCGCTTGCCGCCGATTTCCTGGCCGGTACCGGCACTGGTTTTGCGGTGCTGGCCGATGGCATGGGCGGCCATGCCGCCGGAGATGTCGCCAGCAAAATCGTGGTCACCGAAGTGTTCAGCGATCTGAAACTGCGCGCGGACGACCCGGGTGCGTTGGAACAGTCGATCGGCGCAGTGCTGCAGCAGGCTGCCAGCGGCGCAAATGCCTGCCTTGGCGAATACGCCAGCCATCAGCCTCAGGCCCGCGGAATGGGCGCGACGCTGCTGGCTCCGGTGCTGTTCAGCGACCGGCTTTACTGGATCTCGGTTGGTGACTCGCCGCTTTACCTGTTCCGCGACGGTGCGCTGATCCGGCTCAACGCCGATCACTCGATGGCAGCAGAGATCGACAGGCTGGCCGCCCAGGGCCGCATGGACCCGGCTGAGGCCGCCAGCCATCCGGACCGGCATTGCGTGACTTCGGTGCTGACCGGGGCGGAAATCCCCCGCATCGACTGCCGCAGCACACCCGTCCGGCTGCAGCATGGCGATATAGTTCTGGCCGCCAGCGACGGGCTGCAATTCCTGGAGGAGGACGAGATCGCCGCCGTCCTCGCTGCAGAATGCGGCAGCTCCAGCGCCCGTATCGGTGCGGCGCTGATGCGGCAGCTGGAGGTGCTGAATGCCCCGGAGCAGGACAATGCCGCGTTCTGCGTGATCAAACCCATTGACCCGCAGGCCGCTCTTCCTGCCCAGGCAAAGCCATCAGCGCTGCCGATGGACGCGCCGGTTCTGGACCCGCCGCCGCCCGAACAGCCGCCCGCGCCGCCGCGTCAGCGCAGCGGCCGCCGGGTGATCACCCTCCTGGCTTCGGCGACGTGGGATTCAGCACCCGCCGCCCGCCGCAATAAGACGGATGCATCGGCTTGAGCCTTCCTCAGACAGATATCAGCCCGCTGGCAGGCCAGCTGGAGCACACGCTCAGCGCAGGGCAGCTGCCGACAGAGTTTTCAGGCTGGGGCAGCCAGTTGCTGCGCCGGCTGCGCCAGCCGGTGCAGATCATTGTCACCGGCGTCACCGGTTCGGGCAAGTCGGCGCTGATTGATATGCTGTTGGGGCGGGTGGTCATAGGCCGCAACGCGGGCAGCGCGGTCATTGACATTTGCTATGGCGATCAGGAATGCGCGGTTTTTGAAACCGTCAAGGGCGAGCGCCTGCAGCAGGCGGGTGTTCTGGCTGATCTTGACATGCCGGCAGGCACGCTGCGGATCCGCCAGTTTCTGCCGGACCCGCGGCTGCGCACGCACAGTTACACGGAACTGCCGCTTGCAGGCCCGCAGGCCCGCCAGCAGAACCTGCTGCAGCAGGCCTCTGGCGCGGCGGATATTATCCTGTGGTGCAGCCAGGCGTTTCCGGACACGGAGCAGGCCCTGTGGGCTGAAATTCCTGACAGCACCAAGGATCACAGCTTCCTGGTGCTGACAATGGCCGACCGGCAGATCATGCGGGGAACCTTGGATGGGTTGATCAAGACGGTGGAACCGGTTGCCGCTGAGGAGTTCCTGGGCGTTTATCCGGTTGCCGCGATCCAGGGGCTGACAGCCCGGACAGCAGCCGCACCGGCACATGATCTTTGGCGCTCCAGCGGTGGCAAGCAACTGGCGGATGGCGTGATGCGGCAGGTTGAAACGGGCCGTGCCTCGGACGTGGATCAGGCCGAATTGCTGATCCGCCAGTTTGGCGGTGAAACAGCTGGCCCTGCCGCCCTGCAGTCCGCAATTCCTGCTGCGGCCCCGCCGCTGACCGCTGCCGCCGGCCTCAGCAGCGCATTGGACCAGATGCAAGCCCGCGCAGAGGAAATGCTGGCAGAGGCCGAAGCCGCAGGCGGCCCGCAGGCCGGCCCGGTGCTGGCGCAATGCATGGAGATGATCCGAGGCTTGTCGCAGACATTGGCGGCAATGCCAGGCAGCACAGCCGTTGAGGCAGCCCGCGAAGCAGCGCAGGACGGGGAGGAAATGCTGATGCTCTGCCAGCTGGAGCAGGACGAAGACGCGGCCATCGACGCGGTGACGCTGCTGATACAGCTGAAAAAGGAGCTGATCGAAGACACCACTGAATGATGACCAGCCGCACCTCCTTTCCCGCCGCCTCGCGGCCCGGCAGAGCAGAGACACACGCCAAAGCAAGACACAGCAAGGTTCAGCCATGAATATGGAAGCTCAGATCGAGAGTGCCACCGACATCCACGCCTCCGCGCGTCCGACCAATCTGAATGCGGGGCTGGAACCGCTCTTGGAATTCGCCCGCAAAGCGCAGCGGATTGAAACCGCCCTGTCTGCTTTGTCCGCGGTTTCGGGGATGCGCGTCCAGCGCAGCCTGTCGCGGCTGCAGTCGGAACTCAGCACATTTGAACCCAGTGTCACGCTGCTGGGACAGGTGAAGTCGGGCAAGACATCCCTGGTCAATGCGATGGCGGGCTGGGCTGACCTGCTGCCGTCGGACGTGAATCCCTGGACCTCGGTTGTCACCTCCTTGCATCTGACACCGGGCGATGCCCGGATTGAGAACAAGGCCTGTTTCCAGTTCATGACCGAGGATGAATGGGACCGGCTGCTGACCAAGGGCGGGCGCATCGGTGAAATGGCGGGCCGTGCCGGCGCCAGCAGCGAGCTGCAAAAAATCCGTATCCAGATCGAAGAGATGCGGGAACGCTCGCGCCAGCGGCTGGGCCGTAAATTCGAACTGCTGATGGGGCAGAAACACGAATACGGCTATTTCGATAAGAACCTGATCGAACGCTACATCTGCCTGGGCGACGACTTTGACGAGGAGGAGGGCGGCGCCGGCGAACAGGGGCGCTTTGCCGATATCACCCGCGCGGCCGACCTGTACCTGAATTGCCAAAGCGTGCCCCACCGCCTGTGCCTGCGTGACACGCCTGGCGTGAACGACACCTTCATGATGCGCGAGCAGATCACCATCCAGGCAATCCGCGACAGCCGCCTTTGCGTGGTGGTGCTGTCGGCAGGCCAGGCGCTGACCTCGGTCGACATGGGGCTGATCCGGATGATCTCCAACCTCAAGTCCCGCGAGGTGGTGATCTTCGTCAACCGCATCGACGAACTCGCCGACCCCGCCGCCCAGATCCCCGAGATCGAGGCCAGCATCCGCCAGACACTGGACACTCATCACGGGCCCGAGGACGCAACCGTTCTCTTCGGCAGCGCCTATTGGGCTAACAAGGTGCTGACCGGCGGGCTGGAGGACATGGACAAGGCAAGTTCCGCCGCGCTGCTCAATTGGGCCGAAGCCTCGGTCAACAGTTCCCATGCGGATCTGTCGGCCCAGAACATGGTTTGGGAGCTGTCCGGGCTGCCAGCGCTGAACCGGGTGGTGGCTGAGCGGATCGTGACCGACCTTGGCACGCCGCTGCTGACCCGCGTTGCCGGCTCTGCCGTTACCGCCGCCACCGGCCAGCAGGCGGCAGATGCGGTCAGAGTGCAGGTCGAGGGCGGCGCGCAGACCGGTCTTCACGACACAAGCGCCGCGTTTGAGAGTATCTGCAAATCCCATCTGGACGCACTGGAGGCCGAGACCGCGCAAATCCTCGACGGCTTCCGCGACCGCGCCGACCGGGCTCATGCCACCTTTACAGACCGCGCCACCCACGCGCTGATCGAGCATCTGGAGAAATGGGGCGAGGACTGCCACTGGGAATATGATCCCGCCGGGCTGCGGATGCTGTTGCGCTCTGCTTATTCGGTGATGACCAGCCGCCTGCAGGCTGCCGCCCAGGCCCGGTACAAGGCCGCGGTGCAGGACATTGCGGAACTGCTCTATGACGGTTTCGGCGCAGCGGTCGAGGGTATTCAGCTGTCAGTTCCCGAGGTGCCCCCGGCCAGCTCTCCGATTGCTCTGGGGCAGGCCATCGCACTGGATTTCAATGACAGCTGGTGGGCCGCCTGGTGGCGCCGCACCCGTGGTTATCAGGCTTTTGCCAAACGTTTCCGCAGCCTGATCGCGGGCGAGACCGAAGATTTCATGACCCAGCTTAAATTCGTGCAGACAGCAGATGCCGGCGCTGCTGTCCTTGCCCGGCTGCAGGGCTTTTTCGACGACCAGCGCGACATCCTGATGGAAATCGCGGACCACAGCCGCCGCGGCGGTGATGTTCAGGGGCTGATTGCCAATGACAGCCGCCGGACACAGGCCGACGACGCCTTGCAAACGCTCAGGAGCTTCACCGAATGACACAGGAATCCGCCATGCACACTCCCGTCTTCCCGGCTGCTGTACCACAGCGCAAGCCACGCCTGGCACTGATGGGCGAGTTTAGCGCCGGCAAAAGCACCCTGACCAACTTGCTTGTGGGGCGTCAGCCGCTGCCCACCCGCGTGACCGCCACCCGGTTGCCGCCGGTCTGGATATCGCACGGGCCCGAGGCGGCCAGCATCACCGGCATCGATGGCGGCGAAACTCCGCTGCTGCTCGGCGACCTTGCCAATGTGCCGATGGACACCACTGCGCTGATCCGCCTGACCCTCCCGGCAGAGGCGTTGGAGCTGTGCGATCTTATTGATATGCCCGGCATTTCGGACCCCAACATGCCGTCCAGTGTCTGGCAAAACCTGCTGCCCGAAGTTGACGGCGTTATCTGGTGCACCCATGCCACCCAGGCCTGGCGTCAGTCCGAAGCCGCCGTGTGGGAGGAAATTTCACACCGCTTTGAAGGCCCGAGTACATTGCTGATCACACATTTCGACAAGCTGCGAAACAGCCGTGATCAGGACCGTGTGGTCCGGCGTGTCAGAAAGGAAACCGGCGATGCCTTCGGCGCAATCTTTCCGCTGTCGCTAAGCCAGGCGCTGGCTGCGGGCGAGGACATGGAAGTTTGGAAGACCAGCGGCGCTGACAGTTTCATTGAATATCTGGTGGATATGCTGGTGACTTGGGCACAGCCAAACCGCGTTGCGCCTGCACAATCCAACCCTGCGGCTTCTGCACCAAATCCGCAAACGGAGCAGCCTTTAGGGGCTGACGTGCTGGACTTTGGCGGCAGACGCGAGAGCGGTGAACAGCCGCAATTGCAAGAAAGCCCTGCCTGCGCGGAAGCCGGCGACCGTGTGACACCGCGCCGGGTCACCCCGGTCAAGCGCAGCAAGCGGCCGGCCCGGTCCCGGCCCGAAACCCATCCTACTGGTGAATAGCTCATGATACCCAAACGTCCCGCAGCAGAATGGACAGCGGCCCTTGCCGGGAACGGGAGGATTCTGTGACGCTTTCCCTGCAGCTTGATACGCTGCGTCAGACCGCCAAGGGCTGCCGTTTGGCCGCCTTTGGTGATCTCGGCGCCAGCATTGTCCTGCGCAGCAGCAGCGCCGCCAGCCATCCGCAGGAATATCTTGACGGCCTCTGCCAGCAGGCCCGGCTGGGGTTCTTGCTGCTTGATGCGGCTGTGGCAGCCGGAGATCCGCAAACCGCAGCGCCGCCCGATGATGTCCTGATTCTGACCCCGGGCGAAGCACGCGTTTTCATCCGCGCCGCAGATGGTTCGGATGATGCGGTGTTGTGTGTCTGCTCCGATGCGGCAAGCGCTGGGCGGCTTGCTGCCCCGGCGCGGAGCCTGCTGGCAGCAATGGCCGGGGGGGCATGATGGCAGACGCGGCTGCTTATCTCCTGCCGCATCCGGCCGGAGCAGCCGGCGCGCTGCAGCAGGCATTGAACCGGCTGGCAGAAACACCAACCGCAATCCGTGCAGGCATGCAACAGGCTGCTGCCGGGCAGGAACCGCTCGCCGTCACTGTGTTGCGCGAAATCAGCGAAACCGTATTGCCCCGGGAACTGACCATTTGTGTCGGCCAGCAGCCCGCCGCGGTGCTCACCGTTGCGCAACGCAGGCTTACGGGGTTGACCCTGGGTCGCTCCGCAGATCCCGCGGACGGGGCAGAGGATCCAGACACAGCAGCCCGGATATTTGCCGCGCGGCTGCGCACATTGGATGCCGTTGCCGGTGGCGCAGGTTTCACAATCAAACGCCGTCCTTGCAAGGCAACCGAAGGTGCTGGCAGCTGTACTGCCAAGATGCTGAGCGACGCCATGGGCGCAGCCGAAAGCAGCAGCCCGCTGGACCGGTTCCACGCTCGCGCTACCCCTCAGGCAGAGGCTTGGATTTCATGCGGGCGGGGTGGGAATCTGTCCGGCAGCGGCGGGCCGGAGGAGCTGCTTTGCCAGTTGGAGGCAGTGCATACCGTCCTCGCGGCCAAGGGTGCTTGCCCCTCCACGGCCAGAATGCCTGCGTCCAAGCCGGAATGCCTGCTGCTGCCGGTCTCGCCTCAGGGGTGCATCATCGTGGTCTCAGCCTGCGGCGAACAGCTGCTTTTGGCCCTGCGTGCCGGCGCGGCAGATACGATGCTGCGTGTGTGGACGGAAATGTTTCCCGGCTCTTGATCCGTGCTTGCAGAAATCCGCCCGCATCAAACAATGCCCAAGCCCTGTTCCGCTCCTGACCGGTCCGGATGATAGCTTTTCCTCCAGAACAGGACGATAACCCCCGTAGCGGATATTTGCGCGGCGGCAAAAAGGGCCATTGCAACCAGCAGCCCAAAGGTGTCGGCCAGCGCGCCGCTGGCAATGACCGGCAGCGAAAACCCGCAATAGGCATAGACAAACAGGCCCGCCGTTGCCCGCGCCCTGTCATCAGGTGCGCGCAGCGACACCTCTGCCAGGGAGGCAAGATAGGTAAAGCCATAGCTTGCCGCGCTGGTGATGCAGGTTCCGGCAAGGACCAGCACCAGTGATGTCAGCCAGACGCCGGCCAGGAGCACGAGAAAGCCCAGCGGGATCAGCACAAACCCGAGTGCCAGTGCCCGGCCGTTGGACATACGCCGGGCGATGGGCTGGCAGAGAAACCCTGCGAAGATCGCCAGAAAAATGACAAGCCCGGTCCATCCGCCAAGCCCATTGGCGGCCAATTGCAACGGCACGACGGCAATGGTCATGCCGGTTGTCGACCAGGCCAGCGCCATTGCCGCACCGAACACCCAGGTGCCGGACGGAAAGACCGGCAGCCGCAGCGGTGTGACGGGTTTCGGACTGTCCGCCTTGGGCAGGGCCAAGGCGGCTGCGGCCAGAACCGGCGCTGCTGCAAGAAGCGCAAGATAGCTGAACGGCAGGAATGTCGGCCCTTGCAGGCCAAGGCTAAGCCCGGTTGCCAGAGCGCCGCCGCCGAAGCCAAGCGACGTTGCCGATGTCACAATCAAGGCCGCGGTGCGTGCCCGGGTGGCGCCAAGGATTTCGGCCATATACGCAGTGCCTGCAGTGGTCGCCAACCCGGTCCCGATACCCAGCAAAACCCGCGCCGTGACCAGGCTTGCCCAGTTTGGGAATTGTACCAGCACCGCTGTCGCAACCGCGCCAAGGACCAGGGCCAGAGCAAGAGGGATACGCCGCCCGGTCCGGTCTGACAGCCCGCCAAGCAGCAGCAGCGTTGGCATCAGGCCACCTGCATAGGCGGCGAAGGCAATTGTAACAGCAGTGGCACCGGCAGTGTTCTGCGCGGCGTAGGCGTCATACAGCGGCGCCTGCAGGTTAACGGCAAAGGTCACAGCGAACAGAATCACGGCAAGCAAAGCAGCAGACAGGAAACGGAGCATTGGGCGGACCTCGCAGGTTGACTTGCTCCGCAATGCCATGAAGTTTCGACGTATGACAATTTTTCTATTGTCCTAATGACAGTGAGCAGATGAAGAAAGCCAGATATATCCGCCTTGCCGATATGCTCGCCAATGCGATCCGCGAGGGCAAACTGGCGCCGGGCTCCAGACTGCCGACACACCGGGCCTTTGCGGAGAAATCCGGCGTCGCGCTGGCGACTGCAACCCGTGTCTACAAGGAACTGGAGCGCAGGGGGCTTGTCAGCGGCGAGGCCGGGCGCGGCACCTTTGTGCGTGATCCTGGCCTGCCCATGACACTGGGGGTGCATCAAACAGCGGCTGAGGGGATCACGGATCTGGTGTTCAATATGCCAGGCGGACCCGCGGACGCAGACATTTTGCGGGCCGGATTGCGGCGGCTGGCGGCGGCGGGCGATCTGGATGCGATGCTGCGCTATCAGCCCCACGGCGGCCGCATGCACGAACGCCGGATCATCGCCGAAAGCCTTGGACGGTCGCTAGGCCGGATTGACCCTGAGCATTTGCTGGTCACCTCAGGCAGCCAGCATGGGCTGGCGATCACTTGTTTGGGGCTGTTTCAGCCCGGCGATGTGATCGCTGCTGATGCGCTTACATATCCAGGGTTCAAATCCGCTGCCGCATTGAATGGTCTGGAACTTGCCCCGGTCGGGACGCAGCAGGGTGTCATGGACCCGGATGATCTGGACCGGCAATGCCGCATGCGGAACATAACTGCTGTCTATCTGATGCCGACGGTCCAAAGCCCGCTGGGAACCGTCATGGATGAAACAGTCCGGCTGCGCATGCTTGACGTGGCGCAGCGGCACAACCTCCTTATCATTGAGGACGCGGCGTATGCGTTTTTGGAACCGGATCCGCCGCCCGCTTTCCTGTCGCTGGCACCGGACCGGACGGTGCATATCGGCGGTTTTTCCAAAAGCCTCGCAACCGGTTTGCGGTTGGGATATGCGGTCGCGCCTGCAAACCGCACTGCAGCGCTGCTGGAAGCGATCCGCGCGACGACCTGGAACGCGCCCGCATTGATTTCCGCATTGATCACAGGCTGGATCGAAGACGGGACGCTGAAAAACTCCGAGGAAGCCCGCAGGCAGGATGGCGCCGCGCGCCAATCGGTATGCCGGGAGGTCTTTGGCGAGGCTTCGGTCATTTCGCATCGAAACGCGGGGTTTGCCTGGCTGCCGCTTGAAAAAGGTGCCCGTGCGCAACCTATCGTGACGCGATTGAACGGTCAGGGGATCTCGGTATCCGGCGCAGACGCTTTTGCAACAGCTGCCGCAGCTCCGCAGGCCCTGAGGCTGGCGTTTGGCGGTTTGCCGATGGCAGAGCTGCGCGGCACACTGGAGACGGTGCGCCAAGCGGTTCAAGCTGAGAGGGCAGGCTAGGGCGGGCATCCCAAAATGCGGCCCGCTGGTCATGTGTTTCTTCAGCCGTTGCCGGCTGGGTTCAGAACCACTGCCCCGGCTCCATCAGCCCCAAATCCAATAGTTGGCGCGAATGCCATTCAAACGGCGCGGAGTTGTGCCACCGGAAGGTTTCAATATCGAAGGTGGAGCCAGGATTGCGTTTCAGCGCCTTGGCGGTGCGGAAAGAACAGACCGCAGCAGTCAGGTTATGATGCCAGGGGCAGGCATAGGTGTTGTATTCCTGGTCGTTGAAAGTGTGGTCCTGCTGCAGCACCAGTCCCGGTTTGGCCTTGAACAGTGATATCCGGTCGATTTTACGGCTTTTCTCCGGGATATGCTCTTCGAACCGCCAGCGCACCCCGCCAAAGAAATCCAGCTGCCGTTCGCGCGGATGGCCGGTTTCTGGGTCCTTGCGCGACTGGGCATAGTAACCGGATTTGTCGAGATAGGCCGCCTCCAGCGAGACAGCGCCGGGGCAGGCCTCCAGATCGCCGGCATAAAGGTCGATCACATAGCTGAGCACCGCATCCCGCCGCTCTTCGGTGTGGAAGGTCAGCATTTCGCCAACGCTGCGCGTCTCGCAGAACGGGTAGAACAGATATTCGGCATTGTAGCAGTAATAAAGCCAGCAACCGGGTTGCGCGGCAGCGATCACAGCATTGACGGCCCCTGTCAGCGCGCCCTCAGGGGCGCAGTCAAACGGCACCCGGTGCACCTTGGCGCGTACATCCTGCGGCAAGTCAAAGGCATCCGGCATCAGGGCCACAACCGCTTTGAAACCGCTTTGCAGGTGGTGGCGCAGCGTGGTGGCGATCTCCACCTCATCCTCGACAAAGACCAGCGCAACCGGTCCTTTGGCCAGCAACGCCTTACCCTCTTTCAGGAAATCCTGCAGCGAAGAATACATCATGCCTGTCTGCCTTTTGCCTTTCTGGCCATTGCGGCCAAAATCGGGTAAATCCCGCCTCATTGCAAGCGGCGGCATTTGTCTGTAAGGCAGGCCGCTGTTTACCCACCTTGGCTGGAAGGCTGACCCGCATGAGCGCCCCGAAGAAGCTGTTTATCAAGACCTATGGCTGTCAGATGAATGTCTATGACAGCGAACGCATGGCCGAAGCGCTGGGCGGTGAAGGCTATATCGAGACCAAATCGGCAGATGACGCCGACATGATCCTGCTCAATACCTGCCACATCCGGGAAAAGGCCGCCGAGAAAGTCTATTCCGAGCTGGGCCGTTTCAAAGGGCTGAAGGCAGAGAAGCCGGATCTGAAGATCGGTGTCGCCGGCTGTGTCGCCCAGGCCGAGGGTGAAGAGATCATGCGCCGCCAGCCGCTGGTGGATCTGGTGGTCGGCCCGCAAAGCTATCACCGTCTGCCCGAAATGGAAGCCAAGACGCGCGAAGGGGAAAAGGTGCTGGACACCGATTTCCCCGAGGAAGACAAGTTCGAAAAACTCAAGAACCGCCCCAAGGCCAAGCGCGGCCCCACCGCGTTTCTGACGGTGCAGGAAGGCTGCGACAAATTCTGTGCCTTCTGCGTGGTGCCCTATACCCGCGGCGCCGAAGTTTCGCGCCCCGCGGACCGCATCCTGACCGAAGCCCGCGATCTGGTGGAGCGCGGCGTGCGCGAAATCACCCTGCTGGGCCAGAATGTGAATGCCTACCATGGTGCCGGCCCCAATGGCGACCTGACCCTGGCGCAGCTGATCTGGGAGTTGGACAAGGTCGACGGGCTGGAGCGTATCCGCTTCACCACGTCGCATCCCAACGACATGCAGGACGACCTGATCGAGGCGCATGGCACCTGCGCCAAGCTGATGCCTTATCTGCATCTGCCGGTGCAGGCGGGGTCTGACAAGATCCTGAAGCGGATGAACCGCGCCCACACCGCCGAAAGCTACCTCCGCCTGATTGAGCGCATCCGCGCCGCGCGGCCCGACATCCTGATCTCCGGCGACTTCATCGTCGGTTTCCCGGAAGAAACCGAGGACGATTTCCAGGCCACCATGGACCTGGTGGAAGAAGTGAAATACGGCACTGCCTATTCTTTCAAATACTCGACCCGCCCCGGCACCCCTGCAGCCGAACGCGCCCAGGTCGATCCGGCCGCGGCGGATGACCGTTTGCAGCGCCTGCAGGCTCTGCTGACCCGGCAGCAGCGCGAGGTGCAGGACAGCATGGTGGGCCGCGAGGTGGGTGTTCTGTTTGAGAAGCCGGGCCGCCGGCCGGGCCAGATGGTCGGTAAATCCGACTACCTCCACGCCGTCCATGTCGCTGATTGCAACCGCGCGCCGGGGGACCTGGCCCGGGTGCGCATCATTTCCTCTGGCGCAAATTCCCTGGCCGGGGAGTTGATCGGCTAAAACTCCCGCCACAGCGCGAATCTTCCCAGCCGCTTTTTACAGGGCGGCTCAATTTCCGTTTATTCTGAATACGCAGGTGAGTCCCGATTGCATCGGTTCCGGCGACAATTTCCTTTTGGTGCTTTGAGTGTCCCGGAAAATGCGATTAATCTGCGCGGAATAACAATTAATTTAGCAGGTATACTGCATCAATTTCAGGTAGTTTGACTCTTATGGCCTGAGCGGTGGGCACGTAAGCGGCAAGCGCGCTGGGGGAACTTAGGTGAAGGAAATCTGGTTGTGTTGATACTCAAATTTAATAAGGCGGTTGCATTGGCCGCCGCTGCTGCGGCCGCGCTCAGCATCGCTGCCGCGCCTGCCAGCGCGCAAACTCAGCGGACCATCAAGGGCGAACGTTATGTGCCCACCATCTGGGTTGACCCGGACGGCTGCGAACACTGGGTGATGGATGACGGTGCCGAAGGCTTCATGTCCCCGCATGTGACCCCGGATGGCAAGCCGGTCTGCCGCCGCGGCAACATTTGCGGCGTGATGCCGACAGATCAGTTTTTTGCCACAGACAAACACTACATCAATGCCGCAGGCCGCAAGCGCCTGGGGGAATTTTTCCATCAGGCGAAATCCAATGGCGCCCGCGCCTTTATCGTGGCAGGCCATACCGACAGCCGGGCCTCGGATGAATACAATATCCGCCTGTCCGAGCGTCGCGCCCATGCCGTGGCTCAGGCGGGCCGTTCGGTGGGTGCGCGGATCAAGGATGTGCGCGCCTACGGTGAACGCGATCCGCGGGTGCCTAACACCAGTGCCGGAAATATGGCGCAAAACCGCCGTGTCGAAATCTATTGCCTGCGCTGAGGAGACAAAACCCATGCTGATGCGTAAAACACTTCTGCTCCTCGCCGCCGCGGCCCTGGTCCCGGCCTGTTCCGAAACCCTGGACAAAACCCGTGACCAGCATGCCGGCGATGGCTCCTCTAGCCATCTGTCGAACATGACCGCGGGCATCTGGGTCGACCCGCAGGGCTGCGAACACTGGATCATCGACGACGGTCTCGAAGGCTACGCCGACCTGCGCCGCACACCCGACGGCAAGCCGGTCTGCAACAGCAACCTGCCGCGCAACACTGCCACCGGCCCGTTCAAGGCAGGTTCAACTTTTGCCGACGCGCTATAATACGGAAAGAACGGCACGCTAAGAAGCCGCCCTCCGGGGCGGCTCTTTTGTTTCAATTGAGTGATTTTCCGCTGCTGATGCTTGCGCAAACGGGACAACGGCGGCAAACTGAAAGGGCAACGCCAGATTGAGGAGATCAGCTTGGCCATCAGTGCCCTGAATGACGCGCAAGACCAGTCCGCAACCCATGAAGTGCTTCTGGAATTTCCCGACAACCGATTGCTGATCGACCTGTGCGGCGAATACGACCGCAACTTGGCTGACATCGAACAGAAACTGGGCGTGCAGATCGTCCGCCGCGGCAACCAGCTATCGGTGATGGGCGAGGAGTCGGCACGCGGACAGGCGGCAGGCGTGCTCACCGCGCTTTATGACCGGCTGGAAACCGGCCGCAGCGTCGAAAGCGGCGATATCGACCGCGAATTGCGCATGGGGCAAGAGACTGCGGATGCCGAACCGGACGGCCAATTGCAAATGTTCCGCGGCGGCCGGGTGGAAATCAAAACCCGCAAAAAACTGGTGGAGCCGCGCACCGAAGCACAGAAGGCCTATGTGCATTCGTTGTTCGAAAGTGAACTGGCCTTCGGGATCGGCCCGGCAGGCACGGGCAAGACCTATCTCGCCGTTGCGGTGGGTGTTTCCATGTTCATCACCGGCCATGTGGACCGTATCATCCTCAGCCGCCCGGCGGTGGAGGCGGGCGAAAAGCTCGGCTACCTGCCCGGCGACATGAAGGACAAGGTCGATCCTTACATGCAGCCTTTGTACGATGCGCTGAACGACTTCCTGCCGGAAAAACAGGCGGCCAAACTGATCGAGGAAAAACGCATCGAAATCGCGCCGCTTGCTTTCATGCGCGGACGGACGCTGTCCAACGCCTTTGTGGTGCTGGATGAGGCGCAAAATGCGACCACCATGCAGATGAAGATGTTCCTGACCCGCCTGGGCGAAGGCTCGCGCATGGTGATAACCGGCGACCGCTCCCAGGTCGATCTGCCGCGCGGCGTGCAATCGGGTCTGGCAGACGCGGAACGGCTGCTGAACGCGATCCCGAAAATCAGCTTCAATTACTTCACTGCCCGCGACGTGGTGCGGCACCCCCTTGTGGCGGCGATCATCGAAGCCTATGACGCGGATGCTAAACCGGCCTGATGCAAAGGCTCTGCCGGGTTTCACCTTTGTAAAAATACTCCGGGGGTGCGGGGGCTGGCCCCCGTATGTGCAACGGCTCCATGACGCTCGACATCACGATCGAAGACAGCCGCTGGCAAGAGGCCGGGCTTGAAGCACTGGCTGAACAGGCTGTCTCAGCGGTTCTGGCGCATTTTGCGTTGGACCCGGAGGATTGCGAAATCTCGCTTCTGGCCTGTGATGATCCGCGCATTGCGGATCTCAACGCCGAATTCCGCGAAAAGGCCAAGCCGACAAATGTGCTGAGCTGGCCCGCCGAAGACCTTGCTGCGGAAGAAGACGGCGGCACCCCGGCGCTGCCCGAGGCGGATTTCACCGGCGAATACCCGCTGGGCGACATTGCGGTTTCTTATGACACTTGCGCCCGTGAAGCGGCGGAAGCAGGCAAGCCGCTGGGCGATCATACCCGCCATTTGATCGTTCACGGAATGTTGCATCTTTTCGGTTATGATCACATTCGTGACCGCGATGCCGCATTGATGGAAGGGATTGAGGTGCTGCTACTTGGCAAAATGGGTATCGCGAACCCATATATGAGTGAGGACGCCCCTTAAGCGGGGCCTTTGGATAGGATCGATGGGCGACATAGAAGGCAGTTCTAACGCGGCGCAGGGCGCGCTGCAGAACATCAATGGCACGGCAGCGGATGCGCCGGCCTCTGGGAAAACCGGTTTCTGGGCACGGCTCTTCGGGGCCTTCAGCGCAGAGCCGCAGTCCGAAGAAGACAGTGGCCGCGAACAGCCCGTTTCCGGCACAGAACCGCGCGGCATGATGAACCTGCGCCGGCTGCGGGTTGAGGATGTCGCTATTCCATCTGCAGAAATCGCTGCCGTGCCGGTTTCCATCGCCAAGGAAGACCTTGTCGGCATTTTCCGCGAAAGCGGCTTTACCCGGATCCCGGTGTATGAGGGCACGCTGGACACGCCGCTGGGTTTTGTCCACCTCAAGGATTTCTCGCTGACCCACGGCTTCAACGGCGGCACCTCGGACTTCGAGCTGTCCCAAATGCTGCGTCCGCTGCTGTTTGTGCCGCCTTCGATGCCGATCGGGGTGCTGCTGACCAAGATGCAGGCCGAGCGCCGCCATATGGCGCTGGTGATCGACGAATACGGCGGTGTGGACGGGCTTGTCACCATCGAGGATTTGATCGAGCAGGTGGTGGGCGAGATCGAGGACGAGCACGACGCGGATGAACTGCAGACCTGGTTCGAGGAAAAGCCCGGATGCTACATCGCGCTTGCCCGGACTCCGCTGCCGGAATTCGAGACTGAGATCGGCCAGTCTCTGACCAGCCACGATGACGTGGACGAGGAGGAGATCGAGACCCTGGGCGGGCTGGTCTTCATGCTCTCGGGCCGGGTGCCAGCCCGCGGCGAGGTGATCGAACACCCCGAAGGCACTGAATTTGAAGTGATGGACGCCGACCCCCGCCGGATTAAGCGGCTGCGGGTGCGGTTGCCGGACGCCGCTGCATGACGGCAATCCGGCTGCGGCAGGCCGTGCGGCAGCTCCGCCCGGCCCGGGCCGGGCTGGCCTTTGGCGGCGGCGCGCTGGCGTCTCTGGCACTTGCCCCCTGGAGTTTTTTGTTCGGACTGCCGCTTGCCTTGGGTGCCGCAGGCTGGCTGGTTCTGCAGGCCGCCACGGCGCGCGCGGCGATGCTGGCCGGCTGGCTGTTCGGGCTGGGGTATTTTGCCTTTGGCCTGTCCTGGATCCTGGAACCCTTTCAGATTGATCCGGAACGCCATGCCTGGATGGCGCCTTTTGCGCTGCTGTTTCTGGCGGCGGGGCTTGCTTTGTTCTGGGGCGCTGCGTTTGGACTGGCCGTCCGGTTCAGCGCCGGCGCCTGGCGGATCCCGATGCTGGTGGCCGCCTGGTCCCTGGCGGAAATTGGCCGCGCTTATCTGCTGACCGGCTTTCCCTGGGCGGCTTTCGGACAGTTCTGGATTGATACGTCTGCCGCAAACCTGCTGCCATGGATCGGCCCGCAAGGGCTGGCGCTGCTGACGCTTGCGGCCTTCCTGCCGCTGACCTTGCTGCGGCAGGCCCCGGCGGCAGCCTTGGCGCCATTGGGACTGGCGGCAGCCGCTGCCTTTGCCGTTCCCGCCCCGCCGCAGGCAAATCCAACAGGCAAGACCGTGCGAATCGTTCAGCCCAACGCACCGCAGGATTTGAAGTGGCATCCGGATCACCGCTGGGAATTTGTCCGCCGCGCTGTTGCCTTTTCTGCCGAAGCGCCGCGTCCGGATCTGATTGTCTGGCCGGAAACCGCGGTGCCGCAGCTGCTGAATTATGCGGATGACACCCTGCGGGTCATTTCCGAAAACGCCGGCGGGGTTCCGGTACTTCTGGGCATCCAGCGGGAGGAGGCTGGCGCCTTTTACAATTCTGCGGTGCTGCTGGACACGGATGGCCAACCCGCTGCCGCCTATGACAAGGCGCATCTGGTGCCGTTCGGGGAATATGTGCCCTTTGGCGACGTCATGGCCCGGTTCGGGATCTATGGCTTTGCGTCGCGGGCAGGTGCGGGCTATGCCGCCGGGCCTGGCCCCCAAGTCATGGATCTGCCAATTGGCCGCGCCTTGCCGCTGATCTGCTACGAGGCTGTTTTCCCACAGGATGTGAATGCCGCAGAGACCCGCCCTGACATGCTGGTGCAGGTCACCAATGACGCTTGGTTCGGCACCCGGTCCGGCCCGTACCAGCACCTGGTGCAGGCCAGGATGCGGGCCATCGAGCAGGGCCTGCCAATGATCCGGGCTGCAAATACCGGTGTGTCTGCAATGATCGGTGCGGACGGAACCCTGCTGAACAGCCTGCCGCTGGGTGAAGCGGGTTTTATTGACGCGGCGCTGCCTGCGCCGCTGCCGCCGACGCTCTACAGCCGCACCGGGGATTGGCCGATGTTCCTGCTGTGCCTGTTGGCTACAGCCGCGGTTTTTTTGCGCTCCCGCGCCCTTGTGCCGCGGTCATAGCTGCTTAACTCTATTGGAATATAGATTGACCCGCGCGGATGGGCCGCGTACTGCGGCTTGATACCTGCCACAACGGCTTCCTGGCGTGGCAAGGATGGAACCAGTGGAGCACTTTTCATGACCCGTATGAACTACACTTTCACTTCGGAATCTGTCTCCGAAGGCCACCCGGACAAGGTCTGCGACCGCATTTCAGATGCGGTGCTGGATGCTTTCCTGGCGGAAGAACCCGAAGCACGAGTGGCAGCTGAGACTTTCGCCACCACAAACCGTGTTGTCATCGGG
Organism: Leisingera sp. MMG026; assembly: GCF_021654205.1. Lineage (NCBI taxonomy): Bacteria > Pseudomonadati > Pseudomonadota > Alphaproteobacteria > Rhodobacterales > Roseobacteraceae > Leisingera > Leisingera sp. MMG026. Next base: position 37,780 of record NZ_JAKFZM010000006.1, read on the forward strand.
GGCGAAGTCGGCCTGTCCGACCAGGACAAGCTGCACGATTACATGGGCAAGATCGATGAGATCACCCGGGCCTGCATCAAGGACATCGGCTACGAGCAGGACAAATTCCACCACGAAACCGTGGAGGTGACCAACCTGCTGCACGAGCAGTCCGCCCATATCGCGCAAGGCGTGGATGCGTCCGGCGACAAGGACGAAGGCGCTGGCGACCAAGGCATCATGTTTGGTTTTGCCACCAATGAAACCGATGCGCTGATGCCTGCGCCGATCCAGTATTCCCACGCGATCCTGCGCCGCTTGGCGGAAGTGCGCAAAAACGGCACTGAGCCTGCGCTGGGCCCGGATGCGAAATCGCAGCTGTCGGTGGTATACGATGGCGGCAAGCCGGTGGGCGTCAGCTCGCTGGTGCTGTCGACCCAGCATCTGGACGAAAGCCTGACCTCGGCTGATATCCGTGCATTGGTGGAACCCTACATCCGTGAAACCCTGCCCGAAGGCTGGCTGACGGACGCCACCAAATGGCATGTGAACCCGACCGGCAAATTTGTGATCGGCGGCCCGGATGGCGATGCAGGCCTTACCGGCCGTAAAATCATCGTGGACACCTATGGCGGTGCGGCCCCGCATGGCGGCGGCGCGTTTTCCGGCAAGGACCCGACCAAGGTGGACCGCTCGGCAGCCTATGCCGCGCGCTATCTGGCCAAAAACGTGGTGGCTGCGGGCATCGCGGAGAAATGCACCATTCAGCTGTCTTATGCCATTGGCGTGTCCAAGCCGTTGTCGATTTATGCAGACACCCATGGCACCGGTGAAGTGGACGCCGCAGCGATTGAAAAGGCGATCGACCAGGTGATGGATCTGACCCCGCGCGGCATCCGTTCGCATCTGGGCCTGAATAAGCCGATTTATCAGCGCACCGCTGCCTATGGCCATTTCGGCCGCGACCCGGAAGCCGATGGCGGTTTCAGCTGGGAGCGCACTGACCTGGCCGGGGCGCTGAAGAAAGCAGTCTGACACCGGGCTGATCGAAACAAGAGAGCGGGCCGCAGGGGCCGCTCTTTTTCGTTTGGGTGATACTCCCGCCCGTTTCGGCGCATTCTGGGAATGCGCCTCTCCCGTTGGGCCGGGCGCCGCGCTGCGGACCGGTCAGCAATGCTGACCGGGTGTTTCGCGCGCGAAGTATTGAGGCAGAAGAGCTGGCGTTTTGAGGCTGGAAGACACCGGTTTGCTGCACCATAGTGCAAGGAAGATTGTTTCCAGCTGCCGGGACCGCGATGCTGCGCGTGATAACTGTACTTTTCTGCCTGGTTCTGGCGTCTGCCGCGGCCGCTAAAGAGGCATTACCGCAAAAGTTCAGCCTGCAAGGCGGAACGCTGGTTTATGACACCGAAACAGAGGTGGAAGGAAAACCGGCAGAAATAACCGATGACGATGTCTTAGAGCTGCGGGATATCCTGACGAAAAACCCGGAAATCTCGGAGCTGCAGCTCAACAGCATTGGCGGCAGTGTCTATGCCGGGGAAGAGATTGCCGGGCTGGTGCTGGAACACGGGCTGGACACTTTGGTTGATGGCACCTGCATCAGTGCCTGTGTCGATGTCTTTCTGGCCGGCAGCCGGCGGCGGATGACAATCGGGTCCAGCATCGGTTTTCATCAGCGCAACTGGCCTGCTGATGCTGTGCATAAATACTATCGCAGCGAACGCAAAAAACGCCGCTGGGCAACTCCGTATGATTTAGGGTCCTGGATATACGAGGATACTCAGCGCGAGGTTTATGACCATCTCAGCTATATGGTGGCGCGCGGTGTCGATCCAGGCTTTGCGATTGAGACGCTGCGCACGGACCCGGATGGCGAATGGTATCCCAGCCGATTGCGGTTGATTGCAGCGGGCGTTCTGCGCGAGGCCCGGCAGGGGCAAACCCGCTAGTCGGCTTGACACAGGCTTGACCACGAGGCCCGCATGCGGCAGAGGAGCGGCCAGCCTTTCAAAAGACGCCCTGAACAGGAGCCCAGACGTATGTCCGGCGACCAGAAGCCCCGCGACGACCAGACCAAGAATGCCCGGACCGCTGTTGCCAATGCGGCCGATAAACATGCCAGCGGCGCGCCTTGGCGCAACTTTTACGGCCGCTTCAAGGGCAAGACCCTGAAAGACAGCCAGAAGCGCTATCTTGACGAAGATCTGGCCAGCCTCAGCCCCGGTGCGGTCGATTGGGATGTGAACCCGGACCGCACCCCGCTGGACCTGAACGCGCTGTTCGGCGGCAAAGAAGTCTGGCTTGAGATCGGCTTTGGCGGCGGTGAGCATCTGGTGCATCAGGCTGCCAGCAACCCCGATGCCGGTATCATCGGGGCCGAACCGTTTATCAACGGCGTTGCCATGCTGCTGGGCAAGATCCGCAAAGCCGGTGCCGGCAATATCGCGGTGCATCCCGGCGATGCGCGCGATCTGATGGATGTGCTGCCCGAGGCCTCCATTTCACGCGCTTTTCTGCTGTATCCAGATCCCTGGCCCAAGGCCCGCCACCACCGCCGCCGCTTTGTGACCCAAGAGCATCTTGAGCCGCTGGCCCGCTGCCTGAAGCCGGGTGCGATTTTCCGGGTGGCAACCGATATTCCCGACTATGTGCGCCAGACCCTGGAAGAGGTGCCAAAGGCCGGTTTCGAATGGCTGGCCGAAGGTCCCGAAGGCTGGCGCCAGTCCTGGGATGACTGGATTTCCACCCGTTATGAGCAGAAAGCCCTGCGCGAAGGCCGCACGCCGCATTATCTGACCTTCCGCCGCCTTGGCTAGGGCAGCGGAGGGGCGGCGGGCAAAGGCTCTGGACCGTCCAGCGCCAATCCGTTACCGATAGCGCCAACTTAAGTAAGTACCGACAGACGAAGGAAGCCCCATGTCCGGACACGGCACGCCCATCCCGATGACCTCCCACCGTGCCGACCCGCTTAAGGGCGTGGCAGAGGTGCCCGGCGACAAGTCGATCTCGCACCGCTCGCTGATCCTGGGCGCACTGTCGGTGGGGGAGACCAGGATCTCCGGCCTGCTGGAGGGCGAGGACGTTCTGGATACCGCCAAGGCGATGCAGGCTTTTGGCGCCGAGGTGGTGAACCATGGCGGCGGCAGCTGGTCGGTGTTCGGCGTTGGCGTCGGCGGTTTTGCTGAGCCGGGCAATGTGATCGACTGCGGCAACTCGGGCACCGGGGTGCGGCTGATCATGGGGGTGATGGCGACCTCTCCGATCACCGCGACCTTCACCGGCGATGCATCGCTGAACAAGCGCCCGATGGCGCGCGTCACCGACCCGCTGGCGTTGTTCGGCACCCAATCCGTGGGCCGCTCCGGCGGGCGGCTGCCAATGACCATCGTGGGTGCGGCTGACCCGGTGCCGGTGCGCTACGAGGTGCCAGTGCCGTCGGCGCAGGTGAAATCCGCAGTGCTGTTTGCCGGCCTCAACGCACCGGGCAAAACCGTAGTGATCGAAAAGGAAGCCACCCGCGACCATACCGAGCGGATGCTGGCGGGCTTTGGCGCCGAGATCACCACCGAGGAAACCGAAGAGGGCCGCGTCATCACTCTGACCGGCCGTCCGGAGCTGAAACCGCAGGTGATCGCAGTGCCGCGCGATCCGTCCTCGGCGGCCTTCCCGGTCTGTGCTGCGCTGATCACCCCCGGTTCCGACGTGCTGGTGCCGAACATCGGCCTGAACCCGACCCGCGCGGGCCTCTACTATACCTTGCAGGACATGGGCGCAGATCTGACGTTCGAGAACATGCGCGAAGAGGGCGGCGAGCCGGTGGCTGATCTGCGTGCCAAATACTCGCCCGGCATGAAAGGCATCGAGGTTCCGCCGGAACGCGCCGCCTCGATGATTGACGAATACCCGGTGCTGTCGGTGGTTGCCTCCTTTGCGGAAGGCAAGACCATGATGGGGGGCGTCAAGGAACTGCGGGTGAAGGAAAGCGACCGGATTGATGCGATGGCCAAGGGGCTGCGCATCAATGGTGTGACGGTTGAGGAAGGCGACGACTGGTGGGAAGTCACCGGCCTTGGCATCGACGGTGTGCCTGGCGGCGGCACCTGCGAAAGCGTACTGGATCACAGGATCGCCATGTCCTTTATGGTGATGGGCATGGGGGCCCAGAAGGCTGTTTCTGTCGATGACGGCGGCCCGATTGCAACATCTTTCCCGATCTTTGAGAGCCTGATGGGGGACCTCGGCGCCAAGCTGGAGCGCACATGAGCGAAAGTTACACCATAGCTGTCGACGGCCCCGCGGCGGCTGGCAAGGGAACGCTGTCCAAGGCGCTGGCGGCCCATTACGGCTTTAGCCATCTGGATACCGGTCTTTTGTACCGGGCGGTGGGTGCCAAGATGCTGGATGGTGTGGCGCCAGTAGAGGCCGCGCAGAACCTGACACCGGAAGACCTGGCGCGCGACGACCTGCGCGGGCGGGAGGTGGCACAGGCAGCCTCCAAGGTTGCGGTGATTGCCGAAGTGCGCGCCGCATTGATTGACTTCCAGCGCGCCTTTGCCCGCCGGGCCGGGGGCGCAGTGCTTGACGGGCGCGACATTGGCACCGTGATCTGTCCCTATGCGCAGGTGAAATTCTTTGTGACCGCCAGTGCCGAGGTCCGCGCCCGGCGCCGGTTTCTGGAACTCGCCGCTGCGGGCAAGGTAACCACGCTGGATGAGGTGCTGGGTGACGTGAAGGCCCGCGACGAGCGCGACATGAACCGTGCCGAGGCGCCGTTGCGGCCGGCGGCTGATGCCATCCTGATCGACACCAGCGATCTGAGCATCGAGGAAGCTCTGGCCAAGGCGATCACCGTGATCGAAGCCCGCCGCGAGGCCGGCGAAACACTGGCGTAGTCATCAAACAACCAAAAACACCCGCAGCTGACGCATCAGCCGCGGGTGCAAGGGCAGGCGGGACGGAGCGGACCGCCTGGCCCTCCGGGACGCAGGGTGGTGCGTGATCAGAGCTCGCTGACGGCGGTGTGCTTGATCTGGCCCCACTGGGTGTCTGCGGTTTTGGCGGTGCCGGGCACGTCTTCCAGGAAGGCGGCGCGGGTGGCAGCGTTCAGGAACAGGAACAGCTTGCCGTCGTGCACCAGATACTGGTCCGGGTCGCCGTCGAACTTCTTGCCAACAGACACGCCATAGGAACAAAAGCCGCCGTGCTGCGGCAGGTACTTCGCCGGATCGGCCTCGAACGCGGTCTTGTTCTCCTCAGAAGTGAAGTAATAAGAGGCGCCATCCACAGTGGCAGAGTAGTTTGCCACGCCGCCCACCGGGTTGCGGCTGTCCAGCAGCGACACAAGGTCAACACCATGCGCGGCCAGCGGCGCACCGCCGGCAGAGATACCGTTGGAGACATTGAGCTCATCCGCGGCAAAGGCCGGGGCAGCTAGCGCGGCAGAGAGCGAAATCAGGGCGGTTGTCAGAAGAATTTTCATGGGTGTCCTCATCAGGTTCAGTTGCGGGTTGTTCTGTTCAGTTCAGGCTGTGCAGCCCGATGAGTTGAATTTAGGTCCGGAATCTTGGACGTTTAATTCCCCTTCGTTCGCCTGACATTGCAGATCGTCCAGATCTTCGTTTGGGCTTAGTCACCGAGCCTCACTCATCTGTGCATGGAGCCTCGCGCCGCAGCGCAGTAGCCTGTGTGCATGTGTCAATGAGGAGATGCCGTTATGGCCTGGTTGCGGACGATTGTGACAGCGTGTGTTCTTGCGGTGCCTGCCTTGGCGCAGGAGGCGCCCGAAGCCCCCCAAGCCCCGGAGCCGCCGATGACCTATGAACGGTTGGGGCGGATACTCTTTGCGCTGGACGAAAACGCACAGCCCGCGGGCACCGGGTTTCAGCTGACCATTTCCGGCGTGCCGATGCTGATCGTGACCGACCGGACGGCAGACCGGATGCGCGCAATGGTGCCGCTGCGCCCGGCCGAGGGGCTGACAGCGGAAGATATGATGCGGATGATGCAGGCCAATTTCGACACGGCTCTGGATGCACGCTATGCCGTGGCCAAGGGGCGGCTTTGGGCGGTGTTCATCCACCCGCTGTCATCCTTGGAGAAAGATCAGCTGATTTCCTCGCTCGGCCAGACGGTCAATATCGCCCGCACCTATGGCACGCTTTACACCGGTGGCGCCTTGCAGTTCGGCGGTGGCGACAGCCCCGGCATCCAGCGGCAGCTGATTGAGGAACTGCTGGAAAAGGGAGAGGAAATATAGGCCTTTGATCCCGGACTGCAACCCGCGCGGCCTGCATTTTTGACAGATACGAATTTCAGCCCGTAACCCGCCCACGGCAATAAATTTCGTCACAGCCGCTCGGGAAATATACGCGCCAAGTCATGTTTCGCAGAATAAGGTCGCTGCAAACAGCTTGGGGAACGCATATGAACAGCTTTCAGGACCGCCTGACCGCGCTGCGCCGGGATTTCCACCGGCACCCGGAGCTTGGCTTTCAGGAAGATCGGACCAGGGCCAAGGTTGCCGATCATTTGCGCGGCCTTGGGCTGGAGGTGCATGAAGGGGCTGGCGTTGCCGGCCTGCTGCGGGCGGGCACCGGCAACCGGGCCATCGGGCTGCGGGCCGATATGGATGCGCTGCCGATCACTGAAATCTCCACCCACGATTATGTCTCTGAAACGCCCGGCAAAATGCATGCCTGCGGCCATGACGGCCATATGACGATGCTGTTGGGCGCCGCGGAACGGCTGGTGCAGGAGCAGGGTTTCGACGGCACTGTAGTGTTCATCTTTCAACCCAATGAGGAACACGGGCTGGGCGCGCAGGCGATGATTGCCGAGGGGCTGCTGGAGCGGTTCCCGATCGAAGAAGTCTATGCCATTCACAACCTGCCCGGCGCGCCGGTAGGGCAGGTTTCGACCCGTCCGGGCCAGATTTGCGGCAGCGAAAGCCTGTTTGAAATCTCGATTAAGGGGCAGGGCGGCCATGCCTCGATGCCGCAGGCGGGGGTTGATGCCATCACCGTCGGGGCGGAAATGGTGCTGGCGCTGCAAACCATCGTTTCGCGCAAGCTGGCGCCGGGGGCGGGCGCGGTGGTCTCGGTCACCGAGTTTCTGACTGACGGCCAGCGCAATGTGCTGCCGGGCCACGCCGTGCTGAAGGGCGACGTGCGCGCGCGGGTGCCTGCGGACCGCGAGGCTATTGAACGTTTCATGCGCCAGATAACTGCTGGCGTTGCCGCTACCCATGCGGTGGAGGTTGAGATGAGTTTCAACACCGAATTTGTCGAAACCATCAATGCGGAAGGCCCGGCCGAAGCTGCCTGCCGTGCGGGCGAAGCGGCGGGTTGCGAGGTGATCCGCAACCGTCCGCCGATGAGCTTTTCCGAAGATTTTGCCCATTTCGCCGCCGCTGTTCCGGGCTGCTTTTTGCTGATGGGCAATGGCGAGGACGGGCCGAACGGCCAGCCGCTGCATGCGGCGGATTATGATTTCAACGACGCTCTGCTGCCCATCGGCGCAGAGTTCTGGGTGCAGCTGGTGCGTGACCGGCTGCCAGCGGGAAAGGACTGACCATGTTTGAACAATTTACCGTTGCCATGCGCCACACGGCAGGCAGCCCGAAACCCGGCGATGCCGCTTATACCGTTCTGTCCGAGCAGGATTTTGGCAATGCTTGTGCAGAAATCACCGCTTGGGACGGCTATGAAGCGACGCCGCTGGTCTCGCTGGCAGGGCTGGCGGACAAGATCGGCGTGGATCGGATTGATTATAAACACGAAGGGCCGCGGTTCGGATTGGGCAGCTTCAAGGCGCTGGGGGGGTCTTTTGCCGCGTTGCGGGTGCTGCAGCGCGAGCTGAGCCGCCAATCGGGCCAGGACGTCAGCCTGGAAGATATCCGCAAGGGCGCCCATAAACAGGCCTGCGCCGGGATCACCCTGGTGTCTGCCACTGATGGCAACCATGGCCGCTCTCTGGCTTGGGGCTGCCAGCGGTTCGGCGCACCCTGCCGGATCTACATACACGCCGAGGTCAGCGAAGGCCGCGCTGTCGCCATGCGCGAACTGGGTGCCGAGGTGATCCGCATCACCGGCGATTACGATGAATCCGTGCTGCTGGCCAAGAAAGAAGCCGAGGAAAACGGCTGGTTTGTGGTCTCGGATACCTCCTGGGAAGGCTACACCGAGCCGCCGCGCGATGTGATGGCCGGTTACTGCGTGATGACCCGCGAAGTTTGCGAGACTCTGGAGCAAGCGCCGACACACGTCTTTCTGCAGGGCGGTGTCGGCGGTCTGGCGGCTTCGGTCGCGGCGGCGCTGCGGCAGTACTACGGCGCCGAGGCACCGCGGGTTGTGATCGTTGAGCCGGACTTGGCCGCTTGCCTGTTCGACAGCGCCCGCAATGGCAAGGCGACCAATTTCGCAATCCGGGAAGAAACCATCATGGCGGGCCTGTCCTGCGGCGAGCCGTCGGGAATGGCCTGGGAAATCCTGGCCGAGGAAGCCTCGGATTTTCTGACCATCCCGGACAGCATTGTGGCCCCTGCGGTGCGGCTGCTGGCCAATGCGGAAACCGGCGATCCGGCGGTTGAAGCGGGTGAAAGCGCAGTTGCGGGCCTTGCAGCCCTGATTGCCGCCTGCCAGGCGCCGGATCTAGCCGAACAGCTGGGGCTGGGGCCAGACTCGAGGGTTCTGCTGATCGGCTCTGAAGGTGTCACCGACCCGGCGATCTACGCTGCGATCATGGCCGGAGAAAACAATGTCTAATGCGCCCATGCGCGGGTTCCCGGACGCGGAATTCGCTGCCCGGACCCAAAAGGCACAGGCGCTGATGGCACAGCAGGGGCTTGATGGGCTGTTGCTGCTGACCGAGCCTGAAGTGCGCTATTTCAGTGGTTTTCACACCCTGTTCTGGCAAAGCCCGACCCGGCCCTGGTTCCTGTTTGTGCCGCCTGCGGGCAAACCCATTGCGATTATCCCGGAAATCGGCGCCGACCTGATGCGCCGCACCTGGATCGAGGATATCCGCACCTGGAGCGCCCCTGCGCCCCAGGACGACGGCCTTAGCCTGCTGACAGAGCTGCTGTCGCCGATTGCCGGCCTCGGCGGCAGCATTGGCATCATGAAAGGGCATGAAACCGCGCTGCGGATGCCGCTGGGTGATTATGAACGCCTGATGACTGGCTTGCCGGGGTTGAAAATCGCGGATGCAACACCGCTGGTGCGCAGCCTGCGGATGGTGAAATCCGCGGCGGAGATCGAAAAGCTGTCGCATATCTGCGCCATCGGTTCACGCAGCTTTGCGCAGGTGCCGCAGATCGCCCAGGAAGGCCAGCCGTTCGAGGATCTGTTCCGCGCCTTCCGCCGCGAAGCCCTGGCGCAAGGCGCGGATGACGTTCCATATCTGGTCGGCGGCGCCGATCAGGGCGGCTATAGCGACGTGATTTCACCACCGACCGGCCGGCCGTTGCAGGCAGGCGACATTGTGATGCTGGATACCGGGTCCACTTGGGACGGGTATTTCTGCGATTTTGACCGCAACTTTGCCATCGGCCGCGCCGACGATCTGTCGCGCCGGGCCTATGACGTGCTGTGGCGGGCGACCGAGGCCGGGATTGCTGCCGCCAAACCCGGCGCCACCTGCCGGGATTTGTTCCAGGCGATGCAGGACGTGATTGCAGAGCTGGACGATCAGGGCGGCGATGTAGGCCGGCTGGGCCACGGATTGGGAATGCAGCTGACCGAATGGCCCTCGCACGCGGTGTTTGACGGGACGGTGATCGAGGAAAACATGGTGCTGACGCTGGAGCCTTCGCTGGGGTACGGTGACGGCAAGATCATGGTGCATGAGGAAAACATTGTGGTGCGCGCTGGTGGTGCGGAATTGCTGACAACCCGCGCCGCGCCTGAACTGCCGGTGATCTGAAGGAGGACCCGCGATGAAGCTCCCTTATGACACGGACGCCGGCATCGGCACCCGCGCGACCCTGGGTGTGATCGTTCTGGAAACCGATGAGACGCTGGAGCCGGAATTCTCCCGGATGATGGCGCGGGACGGCGTGGCGCTTTATCACAGCCGCATTCCGATGGTGCCTGAGGTCCGGCCTGAAACCCTGGTACAGATGCAAGCGGATCTGCCGGCCTCGGCCCGGTTGTTCCCGTCTTCCCTCGACTTTGATGTGATCGGTTACGGCTGCACCTCGGCGTCAACCGTGATCGGCTCGGCCAAGGTTTCCGAGGCGGTGCAGACGGTCTTGCCTAAGGCCAAGGTGACAGACCCGCTGGCGGCGATCATCGCGGCTGGCAAAGCATTGGGCGTGTCCCGGCTGGGGTTTGTCACGCCGTATTTGCCAGAGGTTTCAGCGCAGATGCGGGCCAATTTGGAAGAGGCGGGATTTGCAATTGCAGGCTTTGGCTCGTTTGAGGAAATGGACGACCGGGTGGTGGCGCGGATCACCGAGGCGGCCATTGCGGATGCGGCGCAGCAGGTGGCCCAGGCAGGGGACTGCGATGCCATCGTGATTTCCTGTACCAACCTGCGTTGCCTGCAAATCATTCCAGAGATTGAGGCGCAAACCGGGGTGCCGGTGATCTCCAGCAATCAGGCGCTGGCCTGGCACATGCTGCGTCTTGCAGGTGTTACGGAGCCGCAACCGCAATTCGGCAGGCTGTTCACACGGGGCCTGGCCGTCTGATAGATACAATTGTCCAGGATTTGTCAGCTGACAACTTTTCAGATTGCATCCTGCAGAGCGGTGTACACGGTGCTTGAAATCCCTGTGCAGATCGCGACAGATTGCCAGTCTAAATCTGTCTTGTGCCTGCAAGGATGCCCGGATGCCTGCCAATCACCCCGAGACCCGTCCCGCAAACCGGAACGTGCTGTTCATCATCATCGACCAGCTGCGCGCGGATTGTTTGTTTGGCGCATTGGCGGAACATGTGGAGCTGCCGAACATCCGTGCCTTCATGAAGGATGCGGTGTCCTTCAAACGGCATTTCTCGGTCACCAACCCTTGCGGGCCGTCGCGGGCCTCAATCCTGACCGGGCAATACGCAATGAACCATCGCTCGGTCCGCAATGGCACGCCGCTGCGTCATGACACGCCGAACATTGCGACAGAAATGCGCAAGGCAGGCTATATGCCGATGCTGTTCGGCTATACTGATACGTCGCAGGACCCGCGGGCATTTGATGCCAATGATCCGGCGCTCAGAACCTATGAATTCCCGATGAACGGGTTTCATGAGATGACCGAGATGCGGATGGAGATGTCCTATCCGTGGCAGTCGCATCTGATGAACCGGGGCTATGCGTTCGAAAACTATTGGGATGTCTACAAACCGGTGCCGCCAAGTGGCGGCGCGCCCAGGCTGAACGATCCGGCGCTCTATGCCGCTGAAGACAGTGACACCGCGTTTCTGACCAATTCCTTCCTTGGTAAAATGACCGCCTACCACAAGGAAAGCTGGTTCGCGCATCTGACCTATATCCGCCCGCACCCGCCGCTGGTGGCGCCAGCCCCCTATAACACTATGTATGATCCTGCCTCGCTACCGCTGCCAAAGCGGCTGGCGACACCGGATGCGGAGTGCGAACAGCATCCGTTCTTTGATCCGGTACTGCGCAAGAGCACGATCGCGGGCTTCGTAGAAGGGTTCCCGGATCTTGAGCCGACGGATGATAACATCCGCACTTTGCGCGCGGTTTATCTGGGGCTTGCGAGCGAGGTGGACCATCACGTCGGCCGTGTGATCGAGTTTCTTAAAGACACGGGCCAGTACGACAACACGATGGTGGTGATCACTGCCGACCACGGCGAGATGCTGGGCGACCGGCATTCCTGGGGAAAAATGACGGTCTATGACGCCGCCTATCACACGCCGCTGATCATCCGGATGCCGGGCAATGAGGCGAATGCCGGAGCCTGCCTCAGCCAGATCACCGAGTCGATTGACGTGACGCCGACCATTCTGGAATGGGTCGGGCAGGAGATCCCGAATTCGATGGACGGGCGGTCGCTGCTGCCGCTGTTGCGGGGAGAGGAGCCGCAGGACTGGCGGCAGTATTCCTTCTCGGAACTGGATTTCTCAGAGCCGCAAAAGCCGACGCTGTGGCAGCAGGCGCTGGGCACATCGCCAAGCGAGAGCGGCCTGGGCATCCTGCGGGACGAACGGTTCACACTGGTTGAGTTTGCCGCTGATCTGCCGCCGATGCTGTTTGACAGCGAAGGGCAGGGGGAGCTGGAGAATGTGGCCGGGCAGCCGGACTACGCAAGCGATCTGAACCGGCTGACCCGGATGATGCTGCGGCACCGGATGAAAAACATGGATCACACGCTGTCGCTGATGTCGATCACCCCGGATGGCGCGCGCGGCGTGGCCCGGTTTCCGCAGTCGAAAACCTGACCGCGGTTTTTTGCGGGCTGTAACGGGAAAAAACAAACACCCGGCCCCCTTGACGGAGACCGGGCGTTTGTTTTCATGCGGGCTTTAGATGAACCAGTCGTCGGTCAGCTCGGCATTTGACCTCACCCCTCTCAGATAGGCGATCTGAAACGCGTCCTCGCCCCCCTCACCGTCAGCGTCATATTCCAGCCAAACTGCACGGCTGTCGCTAAGGCTCAGGTTGCCGCTGGACAAGGCGTCGTCAAGATTGGTGCCCAGATCCTGAAGCAGCCCGTCGATGTCGAGCAAGTCCCCATCGCTCAGCTTGAAATCGCTGATGGTGTCCCCTGCGTCCTCGGCCGCGGCAAAGATAAACACATCGGCATCCCTGCCGCCTTTAAGGAGGTCCGCCCCGGCGCCGCCTTCCAGCCGGTCCATGCCGGTCCCGCCATCCAGCTTGTCACTTCCTGCGCCACCCGACAGCGTGTCATCACCATTGCCGCCTTTCAGCTGGTCGAAACCGCTGCCGCTGCTGAGCATGTCATTGCCATCGCCGCCATCGGTCTTGTTATTGCCGTCGCCAGCCGAAAGCGTGTCATCCCCCAGGCCGCCCTTCAGTTTGTCGTCCCCTGCGCCACTGGTGATCTGGTCGTTCCCGTCACCGCCAAACAGCCTGTTTTCGCCATCACCGGCGTATATCGTGTCGTCCCCTTCACCGCCTTTAATGTTGTCCTTTTCGCTGCCGCCGGACAAGCTGTCATCGCCTTCACCGCCGTTCAGTTTGTTTTCGCCATCGCCGGCGTATAGCGTGTCATCGCCTTCGCCGCCAATAAGCTTGTCTTTGCCACTGCCCGAGGTGAGGACATCATCACCGCTGCCGCCATCCAGCTTGTTGCCGCCATCGCCGGCAGACATCGTGTCATCGCCTTCGCCGCCTGACATTTTGTCCTTTCCGCTGCCGCCGGACATGCTGTCATCGCCCTCGCCGCCGTCCAGCCTGTTGTCGCCATCGCCGGCAGACATTGTGTCGTCGCCACCGCCGCCTGACAGCCGGTCTTTGTCAATGCCGCCGGTTATGGCGTCGTCCCCTTCGCCGCCTTCAATCCGGTTCTTGCCATCGCCCCCGTCCAAATTGTCATTGCCCAGACCGCCATATATCCGGTCTGTGCCGGAGCCGGCTGTCAAAGTGTCGTCACCCTCTTCACCGGTCAGGAAGTTCCTTCCGCCGCCGCCGTGGATCGCGTCGTCCCCGTCGCCGCCATAGATTTTGTCGTTTCCGTCCTCGGCTGTCAGGCTGTCATCGCCCAGGCCGCCATAGATCTTGTTGTTACCGATACCGCCGTCCAGCGTGTCATTGCCGCCGCGCCCTTCCAGTAGATCGTTGCCGGCACGGCCTTCGATCAAGTTGGCAAGGTCATTGCCATAGGCCTTGTCATTGCCGCTGCCCAGGATGGCGTTCTCAATCTCGGTGCCTTCACTGATTGTCAGGCTTTTGGAGCCTATTTTGCTGGTTGCCCCGCTTGCCAGGTCGATCGTGGAACCCCGCGTGACGGCACTAAGATCCAGTGTGTCAATGCCGCCATTTGTGTCAGTGACGGTGCCGAGTTGAATGGTCCATTGCGTCATGAAGGTGTCATCGAAGACATACACGTTATCAATAGTCCCTGGGGTCGGGTCCGGGTCGGGAGTCGGGTCCGGGTCGGGAGTCGGGTCCGGATCAGGTGTGGGATCAGGGTCAGGTGTCGGATCCGGATCGGGTGTCGGGTCAGGATCGGGTGTTGGATCAGGATCCGGTGCGGGTTCAGGATCGGGTGTTGGGTCCGGTGCCGGCCCCGGGGTGCCGGAAGTGTTGATGATCTCTGCCAGGCTGGCGTCCTCATTCACGCCGACAAGAAAGACCAACAGAGCATTGTTGCCGCCGTGTGAAATCTTCAGCCAGGATCCACCGCTGCCGGCCTGCAGCGTTGCAACGCCGTCGCCTGCCGGATCATCTCCCTCATAGCCGATTGTTTGCAGAAGCTGCGCGATGTTGATCCTGTCGCCTGCTGCCAGATCAAAGTCAGCAATGGAATCGCCGGCCTCGCTGAGGCTTGTATATACGAACCGGTCCGCACCATTGCCGCCTGTCAGCAGGTCAGCACCATCGCCGCCGATCAAGGTATCGTTGCCGTCACCGCCCTCAATCTGGTCATTTCCGGCGCCGCTTTCCAGCTGGTTATCCGCTGCATTGCCTGTGATATGGTCGATACCCGAGCCGGTAATCGCGTTTTCGATCACGGTGCCGCGGGCAATGGCGAAATTGCCGGTCTTACCGTTGAGGCTGGAAAAGGTTTCCTCATTCAGGTTCAGCGTCTGATTGTAGCTGCGCGAGCTGAGGCTGATCAGATCTATGCCGCCGTTATCTACAACAGCCACACCGAAGCTGCCGTTCAAATCCATGCCGAAGCGGCCGGTGGTTTGCCCGTCGCCATAAATGGTGTCGCCCGTTTCGATGTCCACGGGTGTGCCATAGAGATGGTGAACCGCTGCGATATCAGCAAGCTGAGCGGTTGCCAGATAGGCAAAGGACGCATCCACCGCGGTGTTCTCGGACTGGCTGAAGTAGGACATGATCGACATTTGCCAGCTGTCATTGGCAAAATGCGCGTCCGAGCCGTAGCTGGCGCTGCCGTTGTAGCTGCCGGTGTGGCCCAGGCCCAGGGCGTGGCCGATCTCATGGATGTAAGTTTGCAGGTAGTAATTGCCGTATTGGGCCCAGGCATCGTCGATATTGATGCTGGAGCTTAGAATGGTGCCATTGCTGACCGAAGAACTGGCATAGGCGCCGGACCGGTTGTCGTCGAAAGTGATCTTGGCGCTGCCGGTGGTTTCGACAAATTCGATCCCGCTCAGCGCCGTCCAGCTCTCCAGCGCCTTGCGTGCGGTTTCTTTTCCGGTTCCATTCAACCCGCTGAGGTTGACAGTGAGCTGACCGCCGGTTTCCACATCAAAGGAGCGCTCTGTGCGGCCGGTCGACTGCCAATATCCCTTGTAAAGATACTCTGCCACCTGATCGACAGTATAGGTGGGTTTGCTACCAGCAGACTGGCCGCCCGAGCCTGTGCCGCTGCCATCGGTGCTTTCGGGAATTCTGTGATTGGCTTGACCGCAATATTCACACATGTCCGTGCTCCATCCTAGATCTTTAAATTACAAAGGGAATTCAGTGTGCTGGACCAATTGGCCGGCATAGCCCGCAAGGCTGTCACCGCTCAGCTGCCCATCCATGACCGACTGTTCGATGACCGGGCCTTGGCCGCTGCGGCCGTCGCTGTGCCGCCAGGCCAACCAGCCAGAGATCCAATCCGCCGACCGGTTCTGTTCGACGAAACGCAAGGTCAGGTCCGGACCGGCCTGCAAGCCGTCAGCAGCGGTAACCGCGGCGCCGGTGAATTTCTGGCGCAAGCCGCCGGCCAGCGCATCGCAGAGCGGTTGCTGCAGAGATCCGCTGCATTGCAGCTGAACAATCTGCACCGGGCTGCCAGCCACAGAAGTGTCAGTGATCAGCAGCTGGATTGCATCGGAACAGCTGGAAAGATTTCCAGGTGAAGTCATGGGGAATGTGCTCGCTCAGTAGGTCGAAGGATCAGGTTCAGTCCCGCGCCGTTCTGGCTGCAGCTTCAGGTTTAGGCGGTGATTGGGGCGAAATGCCGGTTGCGATACGGGCAATATTAAGACGTCATTAACCGCCGTTAACCATTTGGCAGGGAAACGGCGGCGGTTCGGCCCCGGTCGGGCGATGCCCTGTTGTTGCAAATCATTCGCAATTTCATTGACAGTTGCGAATGATTTGCAATAACAGGAGATCAAAGACATCTTCAAAACGGAGAATCGGATGTTCCCGAACCTGCTCAAGACAGTTTCCGCCGCCGCTGTTGCGGCCGTTGCTGCCAGCGCTGCCATGGCTGACGACAAGATGAAGGTTGTCACAACCTTTACCGTGCTGGCCGATATGGCGGCAAATGTGGCGGGGGATGCTGCCGAGGTTGTTTCGGTCACCAAGCCGGGCGCCGAGATCCACGGCTATGAGCCGACCCCGCGTGACATCGTACGGGCACACGATGCCGACCTGATCCTGTGGAACGGGATGAACCTGGAGCTTTGGTTCGAGCAGTTCCTGTCGAATATGGAAGACGTGCCCTCGGTGACGCTGACCGATGGCATTGACCCAATCCCGATTGCAGCGGGCTCTTATGAGGGCAAGGCCAACCCGCATGCCTGGATGGGGTTGGATAACGCGCTGATCTATATCGACAACATCGTCGAGGCCTTTGCCGAGCACGACCCGGAGAACGCCGCAGTCTATGTCAAGAACGCAGGTGAATACAAAGACCGCTTGCGCGCCACAATCGAACCTCTGCGCCGCGCCATTGCCGAAATCCCGGAGGACAAGCGCTGGCTGGTGACCTGCGAGGGCGCCTTTAGCTACCTGGCCCGCGATTTCGGCATGAAGGAGCTGTATTTGTGGCCGATGAACGCCGATCAGGTCGGCACTCCGCAGCAGGTGCGCGGTGTGATCGACGGGGTGCGGGTCAATGATATCCCTGTGGTGTTCTGCGAAAGCACCGTCAACACCGCCCCGGCCGAACAGGTGGCCCGTGAAACCGGAGTGGCCTATGGCGGTGAGTTGTATGTGGACTCGCTCAGCGAAGCGGACGGCCCGGTGCCAACCTATCTGGATCTGCTCAGGGTCACATCCGAAACCGTGGCACGCGGCCTGACCGAGGTCACCAACTAAGCCTTCCAACGGAAATCCCTACGCCCCGCAGTTCACGCTGCGGGGTGTTTCATTTCACAAAGCACATTTTCTGTGTGTAACTCTGCAGGACAGCCCCATGCTTGATGCCAGTGAGACCCACATAATGAATACCAGCGCCACGCCCGCAGATGACGGGATCGCCGCAAAGAATGTCACCGTCACCTACCGCAATGGCCACACGGCCCTGTGGGATGCCAGTTTTTCCATTCCCCGCGGCACCGTTGCGGCGCTGGTCGGGGTGAACGGGGCAGGCAAATCGACCCTGTTCAAGGCGATCATGGGGTTTGTGCCGGCCGCACAGGGTGAAATCCGCATCCTCGGCCTGACCGTCAAGGAGGCACTGCGCAAGAATCTGGTTGCCTATGTGCCGCAATCCGAGGAGGTCGACTGGGCCTTTCCGGTGCTGGTCGAGGATGTGGTGATGATGGGGCGTTACGGCCATATGGGGTTCTTGCGCCGGCCCAAGGCGGCGGATCACGAGGCGGTGGACGAGGCACTGCGCCGGGTCAATATGCAGGACTTCCGCCACCGCCAGATCGGCGAGCTGTCCGGCGGCCAGCGCAAACGGGTGTTCCTGGCCCGCGCCCTGGCGCAGGACGGGCAGGTGATCCTGCTGGACGAACCTTTTACCGGCGTGGACGTGAAGACCGAGGAGCAGATCATTGCCCTGCTGCGAGAGCTGCGTGCCGAGGGCCGGGTAATGCTGGTTTCCACCCACAATCTGGGCAGCGTGCCGGAATTCTGCGACCGTACCGTGCTGGTCAAGGGCACCGTGCTGGGGTTCGGCCCGACCGAGACCACCTTTACCCGCGCCAATCTGGAACATGCCTTTGGCGGTGTTCTGCGCCATTTCACCCTGGGCGGCGATGCGTTGCATGACGACGGCGACACCCGCGAGGTCACCATCCTGACCGACGACGAGCGGCCCTTTGTCCAATACGGCGAAAAAACCCAAACCAGCGAGGGCAAGGCTGAGGGCGGGGGCAAGCCGTGATGGAATACCTGCTGGAGCCGTTCACCTACGGCTATATGACCAATGCGATGTGGGTCTCTTCCTTGGTGGGCGGCGTCTGCGCCTTCCTGTCGGCCTATCTGATGCTCAAGGGCTGGTCGCTCATTGGCGATGCGCTGTCCCACTCCGTGGTGCCGGGGGTGGCAGGGGCCTATATCCTCGGTCTGCCGTTTGCATTGGGCGCGTTTATTGCGGGCGGGCTGGCGGCGGGGGCGATGCTGTTTTTGTCGGAACGCTCGGGCCTTAAGGTGGATGTGATCATCGGGCTGATCTTCACCTCTTTTTTCGGGCTTGGCTTGTTCATTGTTTCAATCAGCCCGATGTCGGTGTCAATCCAGACCATCACCATGGGCAACATCCTGGCGATCACGCCCGAGGACACGGCTCAACTTGCAATCATCGGCTTTGTCTCGCTGGCAGTGCTGCTGGCCAAGTGGAAGGACTTGATGGTCACCTTCTTTGACGAAAACCACGCCCGCACCATCGGGTTGCGGCCCGGGCTGCTGAAGGCGGTGTTCTTTGTCTTGCTGTCGGCCTCTGTCGTGGCGGCGATGCAGACCGTGGGGGCGTTTCTTGTGATTGCCATGGTGGTGACGCCGGGCGCCACTGCCTATCTGCTCTGCGACCGGTTCCCGCGGCTGATCATTGTCTCGGTGCTGATCGGTGCGCTCACCAGCTTCTTTGGCGCCTATGCCAGCTATTTTCTGGACGGTGCCACCGGTGGCATCATTGTGACATTGCAAACGCTGATCTTCCTGGCGGTCTTTGTTTTTGCTCCGAAACACGGGCTGCTGGCGGCAAAACGTAAAGCACGCGAAGCATTGAAGCGCGGCCCCGCCGCACAACAGGGAGCTGCGTGATGGACCTTGATACGCTTTTGATGCCGTTTCAGTTTGCGTTCATGCAGAACGCCTTTCTGATCTCACTGATCGTCTCTATCCCGACCGCGTTGCTGTCCTGCTTCCTGGTGATGAAGGGCTGGGCGCTGATGGGCGATGCGGTCAGCCATGCGGTGCTGCCAGGGATCGTGCTGGCCTATATCGTGGGGCTGCCGCTGATCCTTGGCGCCTTTGCCGCTGGCATGCTCTGCGCGGTTGCGACCGGCTATCTTTCCGGCAACAGCCGGGTCAAGCAGGACACGGTGATGGGGGTGGTGTTCTCTGGCATGTTCGGCCTCGGTATCGTGCTTTATGTTTCGGTTGAGACCAACGCCCACCTGGATCACATCCTGTTCGGCAATATGCTGGGGGTTGAAGGGCACGAGCTGCTGACGGCGGGGATTATTTCCCTGGTGGTGGGTGTGGCGCTTGTCCTGAAATGGAAAGATCTGCTGCTGCACAGCTTTGACCCGGCACAGGCGCAGGCGTCCGGGCTGCCGGTCACGGTGCTGCACTATGGGCTGCTGGCGGCCCTGTCGCTGACGATTGTGGCCACCCTGTCGGCGGCGGGGCTGATCCTGGCGATTGGATTGCTGATCGCGCCGGGGGCCATCGCCTTTCTGGTAGTGCGCAAGTTCAGCACCATGCTTTGGGTGTCTGTTCTGATCTGCATGTTCTCGATGCTGGCGGGGACCTATGCCAGCTTCTTCCTCGACAGTGCGCCGGCGCCGACCATTGTGCTGATCCTGACCGCGCTGTTCATCCTCGCCTTTGTGCGGCGGCTGTATGTGACCCGCAAGACCTCGATGCAGCGGGCCAAGGACCCTTCCGGGATCGCGTAAGTCACGCGGCGCCGGGCTGGGCCATTTCCAACAGCCACTGCCGCACCAATTCGGCAGTGGGGACCAGATCCTGGGTCTTGGACCACACCAGGTAAAACCCGGCGCCGGTGGTCCAGGACCAGTTCTTGCGTGCGGCCAGCAGCCCCTGCTTGATCAGCGGTTGCGTCACGTGCTGCCAGCCGAAGGCAAAGCCTTCGCCGGCTATCGCCGCCTGCAGTACCAGCGCGTAATCATTGAGCCGCAGACCTGCCGCGGGCAGGGGGCCTGTAACTCCGAAATGGGCAAACCACTGCTGCCAGCTGGGGCGCTCGCGGATCGGTTCCTCCAGATGTATCAGCCGCTCGTGCAGCAGGTTCGGCACTGTCGCCAGGTTGACGGCCGAGGCCATCACCCGCGGGCTGGCCACCGGATAGATCACCTCGGGCGCAATCAGGGCGGAATGGCAGTCCGGCCAGTTGCCGTGCCCGCGCCGCACCGCCAGCGAGATGCCTTCGGTATTGATATCCGGCTCCCGGTCCGAGCTTTGCAGGCGCAGGTCGATATCGGGATGCGCATCATGCAGCCGGGGCAGTCTTGGCATCACCCAGTAGTATGCAAAAGCCGAGGAGCAATTGAGCGTAACGTGGTCATTGCGTCCGAACTGGCGTACCGCTTTGGCAGAGGACAGGATGTCCTCTAAGGCCTTGGACACATCGGTGTAAAGCCGCATTCCCGCCCCGGTCAGCTCCACTTTGCGGTGGCCGCGGCGGAATAAAATAACACCTAACGACGCCTCCATCTGCTTTATGGCCGCACTGACAGCAGGTTGCTGAACGTTCAGCTCCTCCGCCGCACGGGTAAAGGAGCCGTGCCGGGCGGCGGCCTCAAAAACAATCAGGTGACGGGGGCTGGTGAGGAGTTTCCAGAGTTCTTGCATAACTCTTGATTATCCAAACGATCAGATTTTTCAACCGTCACAAACGCGGGTGCCAGAAGTATCGTAATTCATCATTTGGATACTGGAGAGCCCCATGGCCCGACGCGCCCGCGCATCCCGCGATAGAAACACCGCCCCGGCGGGTGCCCCCGCATCGCCATTTATCCAGCGCACACTGCCGTTCTTTGATGTGCTGGATGAGGAAAAACTGACCAGGATCGAGGCCCAGGTGGACTGGATCTTTGAAGACGTCGGCATTGCCTTTCGCGATGATCCCGAAGCGCTGAAGATCTGGAGAGAGGCCGGCGCGCGAATTGATGGCGACATCGTGCGGGCGGATGCGCAGTGGGTCCGGTCGCTGTGCGCCAAGGCACCGCGGGAATTCACCCAGCTGGCCCGCAACCGTGAACGGTCGGTCACCATCGGCGGTAATAATCAGGTGTTTGCCCCGATCTATGGCGCGCCGTTTGTGCGCGATCTGGAGGGCGGCCGCCGCTATGGCGACATGGAGAGTTTCGAGAAGCTGGTGAAGCTCACCTATATGCATCCGAACCTGCACCATGGCGGGCTGGTGATCTGCGAGCCCTGCGATGTGCCGGTCAGCAAGCGCCATTTTGACATGCTCTATGCTCATATGACCCTTAGCGACAAACCGCATTTGGGCGCGATCACCGAAATGTCCCGCGCGCAGGACAGTGTCGACATGGCCGAGATTGTCTTTGGGCGTGAGGTCATGGACAACAACTGCGTGATCATGGGCAATGTGAACACCAACTCACCCTTGCTGGTGGACAAGGTGGTGACCGAGGCCGTGCGCACCTATTCCGCCCGCGGGCAGGGGATGATCGTTGTGCCGTTCATTCTGACCGGCGCGATGGGGCCGGTGTCCACCGCGGCCTCTGTGGCGCAGGCGATGGCCGAGGCGATGATGGTCTGCGCCTTTACTCAGCTGGTGCGTCCTGGTGCGCCGTTTGTGCTGGGCAACTTCCTGTCGTCGATGTCGCTGAAATCCGGCGCGCCGACATTTGGGATGCCGGAGCCAGTTGTCTCTAACTATGCCATTGGTCAGCTGGCCCGCCGGGCCGGACTGCCGTTGCGCTGCGGCGGGTCGCTGACCGCGTCCAAGATCGAGGATGCGCAAGCGGCTTATGAAAGTGCCGACTCGATGCACTCCACCATGTTGGCTGGAGCCAACTTTGTGCTGCATTCTGCCGGTTGGATGGAGGGCGGTTTGTGCACCGGTTTCGAAAAGCTGATCATGGATGCCGACCGGCTGGGTTCCTACCAGAAGGTGCTGAGCCAGGGGCTGGACACCAGCGACGAGGCTATGGCGCGCGATGCTTATGCTGAGGTGGAGCCGGGCGGGCATTTCCTGGGATCGGGCCACACCATGCGCAACTATCAGACCGCGTTTTATGAGCCGAAGCTGAGCGACAGCGAGAATGTCGAAAGCTGGGAAGAGGGCGGCTGCAAGGACATGCGCCAGCGCGCCTATGAGCGCTGGAACCAGATGCTGAACGAGTATGCGCCGCCGCCGATGGATGAGGCGGTGAAAGAGGAACTGGCCGCCTATGTCGCCCGCCGTAAACAAGAAATTCCGGATGCTTGGTACTAACCCGCTGCTCCGGCCCGCTAACCAAGATCTCTCACGGCCCAGCTGCCGCTTGCCCCAGACCTGAGGACATAACCCATGTCAGACAATTTTGCCCAATCGACGCTCAACATTCACAAGGAGGACAGCACTGGCGACAAGAAACTGCCCAGCCACGCCAAGGCGGTGATCATCGGCGGCGGTGTTGTTGGCTGCTCGATCCTGTTCCACCTGGCCAAGTTCGGCTGGAAAGACGTGGTGCTGCTGGAGCGGGACGAACTGACCTCCGGCTCTTCCTGGCACGCGGCGGGGCAGATCCATACGATCTCGTCGGACCCGAACATCTCGCGGCTGCAGTCTTATACCATTGATCTGTATAAAGAGATTGAGGAACTGTCTGGCCATTCCGTTGGCCTGCACATCACCGGCGGGTTCTATCTGGCGTCGAACAAGACCTGGTATGATTACCTGAAGCGCGAGCGTTCCAAGGCGCGTTACATGGGGTTGAACCAGGAATTCATCAGCCCCAAGGAAGTGGCCGAACGCCATCCGCTGATCGACCCGAAACATTACCATGCTGCCCTGTGGGATGATCAGGACGGCGATCTGGACCCGTCGGGCGCCACCTATGCCTTTGCCAAGGCAGCCAAGGTGCACGGCGCGCAGTATTTCACCCATACGCCAGCCACCGCGACCACTCAGCGCCCCGATGGCAGCTGGGACGTGGTGACGCCGCGCGGGGTGATCAATGCTGAGCATATCGTGAACTGCGGCGGGCTGTGGGCGCGTGAAGTCGGCCACATGCAGGGCATCAACCTGCCGGTGCAGCCGATGGAGCACCACTATCTGATCACCGACAAGATCGACGCGGTGGCAAACCACCCGACCCGCCTGCCGGCCGGTATTGATTACGAGGCGAACATCTACTTCCGGCAGGAACGCCAGGGGATGCTGCTGGGCACCTATGAGCCGAAGGGTACACCCTGGAAGGTTGATGGCACGCCCTGGGATTTCGGGCATGAGCTGCTGCAGCCGGATCTGGACCGGATTGCCGACCGGCTGGAAATGTCGTTTGAGCGGATCCCGGCGATTGGCGAGGCGGGTATCAAGGACATGATCAACGGCCCCTTCACCTTCGGCCCCGACGGCAACCCGATGATCGGCCCGGTGCCGGGCATGAAGAACTACTGGTGTGCTGTGGGCGTGATGGCGGGCTTCTGCCAGGGCGGCGGCGTTGGTTTGACCATGGCCGAGTGGATGATCGACGGCGAGCCGTCGATTGACGTCTGGGCGATGGATGTGGCGCGTTTTGGCGACTTTGCGACCCCCGACTGGGGCACCGTGAAATCGACCGAGAACTACGAGCGCCGTTTCGTGATGACCTTCCCGAATGAAACGCTGCCCAAGGGGCGGATGCAGAAGACCACCGCGCTCTATGACCGGTTGGTCGCCAAGGGCGCGCGGATGGGCCAGGGCTTTGGCCTGGAGAACGCGCTTTGGTTTGCCGACGGGCCGGAAGACGCGCATGAGGAGCCGACATTCGAGCGCAACCGCAGCCACGATTATGTGGCGCGCGAGGTCAAAGCCGTGCGCGAGGCAGTGGGCGGCATCGAGGTTGCCAACTTTGCCAAGCATGAGTTCAAGGGACCGGGTGCGCGGGCTTATCTGGACCGGGTGCTGGCGGGCTATGTGCCGAAACCGGGCCGGCTGACGCTGACACCGATGCTGACGCCCAAGGGTAAGCTGTACGGCGATCTGACCGTGGCGTGCCTGGCAGAGGAACACTTCATGCTGTTCGGCTCCGGCGCCATGCAGGAGGCGCACCGCCGCTGGTTCGAGAAGGATCTGCCGGAGGATGTGAGCTATCAGAATGTCTCGGATGACTGGCACGGCATTGCGCTGTCGGGTCCGAAATCGCGGCAGCTGCTGCAGCGGATCACCCGCGAGGATATCTCGGGCGAAGCAATGAAATTCCGCGACCTGCGCCAGACATTTGTGGGCGGCGTGCCGGTGATCCTGAACCGGATCAGTTTTTCGGGCGAGCTGGGCTATGAGATTTACTGCAAGCCGCAGTATCTGCTGCGCCTGGCGGAGGCGATCGAGGAGGCGGGCAGCGATCTGGGCTACCGCTGGTACGGGGCGCGGGCGCTGATGTCGATGCGTCTGGAGAAGGGCTGGGGTGTCTGGACGCTGGACTTCCGTCCTGACTTCGACGCGGCGGAAAGCGGCATGGATGTCTTCATCAACTGGAAGAAGGGTTTTGTTGGCAAGGAAGCCGCGCTGGCCGCCAAGGAAGCCGGACCAAACCGCAAGCTGGTCACCATGACCATCGACGTGGACGGCATTGATGTCTCCAATGACGAGGCCATCCTGAAGGATGGCGAAGCGGTGGGCTATATCTCCTCGGGCGGCTATGCGCATCACGCGCAGACGTCGATGGCGATGGGCTATGTCTCGGCGGAACATGCGGCGGCGGGCACCAGGCTGCAGGTCGAGATCCTGGGCGAGATGTATGACGCCGAGGTGCTGGGCGCGCCGATCTATGACGCCAACGGCGCCAATATGCGCGCCTGACCGGACCAAGGGAGCGGATATCATGAGCCACCCCATGCGGACGCTCCCCGAGGCGGCCCAGGCCGCTCCGGCCTGCCGCTGCATCTTCCTGCTGCTGCCCACCTTCTCGCCGCTGGATCTGTCCAGCGCGGTGGCAGCGCTGGAGGCGGCAAACCAGCATGACGGGACTGCGCGCTATGACTGGCGCGTGGTCAGCGAAGACGGCCTGTCCGTCACCGCCCCTAACGGCCTTGGCGTGGCAGTAGACGGCGGCCTGCCGGATCTGGTGCGCGGCGACATGATTTTTGTTTGCGGCGGCCAGGGGCAGGAGCCGGGGATATCGCTTAAGGTGCTGGGCTGGTTGCGCAAAGCGCAACGCATGGGGGCAGCTCTGGGTGCGCTGGGCGGCGGTGTGCTGGCGCTGGCGCGCTCGGGGCTGCTGGCAGGGCGCCAGGTCTCGGCCCACTGGGCGCTGCGGGCGGTTCTTGCCGAGGCGCATCCGGACGTGGAGGTGAAGAATTCGCTGTTCACCATGGAGGGCAAGCTGATCACCTGCGCTGGCGGGACTGCTACCATCGACATGATGCTGAACTTGATCTCGGATCATCACGGGGCGGCCGTGGCAACGGGTGCGGCGGATCTGATGGTCTGTTCCTCGGCGCGCAAGGGCAATCAGGATCAGACGGTTTCCGAATACGGCCGGACTGGCGTTCGGCATGAAAAACTTGCTGCCGCGCTCAGCCTGATGCGCAGCAACCTGGAGGAGCCACTGACACCGGGCGGCATTTCCGATCTGGTAGGCCTGTCGGTCCGTCAGCTGGAGCGGCTGTTCTCCAAGTACCTGCAGACCACACCCAAGGTCTATTACACAAGGCTGCGGCTGGATTATGCGCGCAGCCTGCTGTTGCAGACCAACATGCGGATCATCGATGTGGCACTGGCGTCGGGGTTCAACAGCCAGACCCATTTTGCCAAAGTTTACCGCCGGTATTTCGGCAAGTCACCGCATCAGGAACGGCCGTTTTAGCCCTTGGGCTGGGCCTTGCCGGCCCCGGTGATTTGCCCGGCAAGGCATAGGGCGGTGTCCCTCTTTTGATCAGAGACAGCGATCACTGAGGCCGGGTTGATCCGCCGGACGCGGGCATTGCGGCCAGTGGAACAGGCGGTCTTCTCCGTTGGTTTTCAAGTCGTTGATTAAGGCGAAGCGGAGCGCCATACGGCCCAACCGAGGGGGCGGTTTGGCCAACGCAGCCATCTGTGACGCAAGGAGAAACCCGGGTGGGGTGAGGCCAAAAGCTTGAGAGAAAATGCGCACGCGCGGCCCATTCCTAAGCATGGATGAGCTTGATCTTCATGCTTGGGGAAGGGTGGTAGCGGAGGAGGGACTTGAACCCCCGACACGCGGATTATGATTCCGCTGCTCTAACCAACTGAGCTACTCCGCCGCTCGCTGTGTGGAGGCGATTTACGGAATGCTGCCGGTCGGGTCAAGAAGAAAAGCGGAAGAATTGCAGATTCCGTTGAGGTTTTTCCGGCTGGATGATTAAGCTTTTTAAAAACAAACACTTGTGTAGGGAGCGGGATTGGCGTCTCTGGCCTGCAAGGTCAGCCGTGGCCGGAGTTGGCAGGCCATGCCCGGGCGGCCTTAATCACTCGGGGTGTCCAGGGCAGCCAGTTCAGGCAAGGGCAGCTGGTCCAGAAGGCCAAACACCAGTGCGCGGCAGGTTTCACCTGTCCAGTCCGCAGGATGAAAGCAGGGCGGTAAATCCGGATGGCGCAGAACCACGCGGCGCCAGCGGTGCACAATCAAGGTGCGCAGAGTGCCGGTTTGAGCCGGAGACAGCCGGGATGGCGGCGGGGTGATTTGTTTCAGATCCTGCTGCAATTCCTTGCAGGCTTCACATAGTGGCAGCGGAAACAGCCGTGCCTTCAGCCAGCCTGGAACAGCGATGCTGCTGACCTTTGCGGCCATCATGTCATCCAGATTGTGCGGTACCGGCCCATGCCCCAGGGCAGTGGTGCGGTTCACGGCCACGTAGTTGGGCAGCAGCAGAACCTCGTCCAGGGTGGTTTGGCCGGTGCCGTCCTCGGCGATGAGCACATGCCAGTCGCCAGGCGCCGCGGCACTGCGGCCGTAAATCCGGGGCGTCACCGCGGCGGATTGGTTGCGGCCGTATTCGGTCAGATAGTGGATAGATGCCCGGCCTGCGCGGGCGCTTTCGATCCAGCCGTCCTTGCGCAGCCGGTGCAGCGCCACACGGATGGCTTCGGGCTTGATCCCCATCGGGGTGATGATGCGGGTCAGGGCGCTGCCGCTGATCCGGGCGCCCTTTTCCTGTGCCAGATCGCCGAACAGCGAAACAATCACCGACCAGACCCGTTGGTTCTGCGGATCATTCAATTGCTGGACAGTCGCGTCAAACCAGGGGTTTTGCTGTTCGTTCATAGAGATAAACATAGTTCGCCCGGACAGGTTAGACCAGCCCGGGCGCACGGCAGCGTTACCGCTGCCTACCACTTTTGCGCAGGTTCAGAAGGCGTTCATCGTCAGCAGCTCATACTCTGCTGCGATTTCATCGTCCTGATTGGTCAGGGTGACGTGCCAGCGCACCTCGCCATAGTCCTCATTGCGCGGGGTCTTCTTTTTGACGGTCAGGCGGACCTTGATGCTTTCGCCCGCGGAAATGGGCTTCATGAAGCGCAGGTTATCCAGGCCGGTATTGGCCAGAACCGGGCCTTCGTCAGGCTGCACGAACATGCCGGCGGCAAAGGACAGCAGCAGGTAGCCATGCGCCACCCGGCCCGGGAAGAACGGGTTCCGCTTGGCGGCGTCGTCGTCCATATGGGCATAAAAGGTGTCGCCGGTGAAATGGGCGAAGGTTTCGATATCCTCCAGCGTCACGGTGCGCGGCGCGGTGTGCAGGGTCTCGCCGATGGACAGCTCGCCGAATTTGCGGGTGAAGGGGTGCGCGGGGCCTGTGACCTCAGCGCTGCCGGGGACCCATTTCTCACCGATCGCCGACAGGATATCCGGGGAACCCTGTATCGCTGTGCGCTGCATGTAATGTTTGACGCCGCGCACGCCGCCCAGTTCCTCGCCGCCGCCGGCGCGGCCCGGACCGCCGTGCACCATATGGGGCAGGGGGGAGCCATGGCCGGTCGATTCCTTCATCGAGTCGCGGTTGTTGAAATAGAGGCGGCCGTGGTACGCGCCCGCACCAATGGCAACCTCGCGGGCGACGGCCGGGTCATGGGTGATGACTGAGGCCACCAGCGAGCCCTGGCCGCGGTTGGCAAGGTCGATGGCGTGGTCCAGATCGCGGTAGCCCATGATGGTAGAGACGGGGCCGAAGGCCTCGGTGTCGTGCACGCGGCTCGCATTGTCCGGGCCGGCGCAGTGGAACAGCATCGGCGGCACAAAGGCGCCTTTGTCTGCGTCGGCACCGTCAACGGAGAAGTTTTCCGGGTCGCCAAAGACGCGCTCGGCTTCCTGGCCGATGATCGCGGCCTTTTCCAGCACGTCGCGTTTCTGGCTGTTTGAGACCAGCGCGCCCATGCGGGTGGTTTCCAGCCGGGGATCGCCGATTGTGGTCTTGGCGAGCCGGGCAGAGAGCGCTTCGATCACCGCGTCCACCTGCGACTGCGGTGCGATGATGCGGCGGATGGCAGTGCATTTCTGACCCGCCTTGGTAGTCATCTCGCGGCTGACTTCCTTGACGAAGAGGTCGAACTCCGGCGTGCCGGGGGCCGCGTCGGGGCCAAGGATCGAGGCGTTGAGGCTGTCCTGTTCGGCAACGAAGCGAATGGAGTTTTCCAGGATCACCGGGTTGGCGCGCAGTTTCAGCGCGGTATTGGCAGAGCCGGTGAAGCTGACCACGTCCTGCATCGTCAGGTGGTCCAGCATGTCGCCCAAGCCGCCGGAGACCAGCTGCAGAGCGCCTTCGGGCAGAATGCCGCTGTCGAGCATCAGTTTCACCGCCAGCTCTGTTACATAGCAGCTGTTGGTGGCGGGCTTCACGATGGCCGGAACGCCGGCCAGCAGGGTCGGGGCGAGTTTTTCCAGCATGCCCCAGACCGGGAAGTTGAAGGCGTTGATATGCACCGCAACGCCGCGCAGCGGGGTGCAGATGTGCTGGCCCAGAAAGGTGCCGTTGCGGCTGAGCTGCTCTACTTCGCCATCCAGATAGACATGCCCATCCGGCATCTCGCGGCGGCCTTTGGAGGCGAAGACAAACATGGTGCCGATGCCGCCGTCGATATCGATCATGTGATCGCTTTGTGTGGCGCCAGTGTTGAAGCTGAGATCATACAGCGCCTGCTTGTGCTGGTTCAGATGACCCGCCAGCGCCTTCAGCATCCGGGCGCGGTCGTGGAAGGTCAGCTTGCGCAGGTTTGCACCGCCCACGCTGCGGGCGTAGTCGAGCATTCCCTGCACATCGAGCGCATCGTTGCCGGCTGTGGCCATGACCTCGCCGGTGATGGCGCTGGCGATGTTGCGGGCACCTGCGCCCGGTGCGACCCATTGACCCGCTGCAAAGCTGGAAATCTCAAGAAGGCTCATGATGCTGTCCTTTTCATCAGGCCGGCGCCGGGCCGGCTGGTGGAATCCGATGCTGAGATATATTGACCGTCCGGTCGGTTTATGCAAGAAGTTTGTCAAATGCGCCGCTGACAGGGTGAGGGAGCGATGAGCGATACAATTCTGGTGGAGGATCACGGGACCTGGGTGGAGATCACCCTGAACCGCCCGGACCGGCTGAACAGCTTTAACGAAGAGATGCACAACGCTTTGCGCACAGCGCTTGAGGCGGCGCGCGATGGCGGTACCCGTTCGGTGCTGCTGACCGGCGCCGGGCGGGGCTTTTGCGCCGGGCAGGATCTGGGCGACCGCGATCCGCGCAAGATGGACGGGCCGCCGGACCTGAGCCAGACCGTGCGCAAATTCTACGCGCCGCTGGTGCGGCTGATCCGCGAGTTGAACTTCCCGGTGATCTGCGCGATGAACGGTGTGGCGGCCGGGGCGGGGGCCAATCTGGCGCTGGCCTGCGATATGGTTCTGGCTGGCGAAAGCGCCAAGTTCATCCAGTCATTCTCCAAGGTTGGCCTGATCCCCGATACCGGCGGCAGCTGGCACTTGCCGCGTCTGCTGGGCGAGGCGCGCGCCAAGGGGCTTGCGCTGACCGCCGAACCTTTGCCTGCCAAGAAGGCTGAGGACTGGGGGCTGATCTGGAAGGCATTGCCGGATGAGGAACTGATGGCCGAGGCCCGCGCAATGGCGGAGAAATTCGCCAACGGCCCGACGCTGGGGCTGGGCCTGACCAAACAGTGCATTCAGGCTGCGGCAGTCAACACGCTGTCCGATCAGTTGGAGATTGAAGCGGATGCGATGAAAACCTGCGGTGAGAGCGCGGATTATGCCGAGGGCGTTGCCAGCTTCCTGGAAAAACGCGCCCCCGCGTTCATGGGGAAATGACCATGACCCCCAAGGAACGCGCCGAAAAATCCGCAGCTGCCATGTGGGCGGACGACCATGCATCCAAGTGGGCGGGGATGGAGATCACCCATGCGGACGAGGGCGAGGCGACGCTGGAGCTGACCATCGCCCAGCATCACTGCAACGGCCATGGCATCTGCCACGGCGGCGTCACGTTTATGCTGGCCGACAGCGCCTTTGCCTTTGCTTGCAACAGCCGCAATCAGGCGACCGTGGCGCAGCACAACGTGATCAGCTTCACCGCGCCGGGACGGCTGGGTGATCGGCTGATTGCCAAGGCCCGCGAGATTTCCCTGACCGGGCGCAGCGGCATTTATGATGTGGCTGTGACCAATCAGGACGGCCGGCAGATTGCCGAATTCCGGGGCTTTTCCCGGGCGGTCAAAGGCCAGTTGTTCGACGAATAAGGCGTGGAGGATGCCATGAAAGACCTGACCCCCAACAAGGCTGATCTGGATCCGATCGAGATCGCCTCAATCGACGAAATCCGCGCTCTGCAGCTGGAACGGCTGAAATGGTCGCTGCGGCACGCCTATGACAACGTGCCGATGTATAAGCAGCGGTTCGACGAGGCGGGTGTGCATCCGGACGACTTGCAGCAGTTGCCGGATCTGGCCAAGTTTCCCTTCACCTACAAAAACGACCTGCGCGACAATTACCCCTTTGGCCTGTTTGCGGTGCCGCGCGAACAGATTATGCGCCTGCACGCGTCCTCTGGCACCACCGGCAAGCCGACGGTGGTGGGTTATACGGCAAATGATATCAGCAACTGGGCCGATCTGGTGGCGCGGTCTTTGCGCGCGGCTGGTTTGCGCAAGGGCGACATGGTGCACAACGCCTATGGCTACGGGCTGTTCACCGGCGGCCTGGGCGCCCATTACGGGATCGAACGCCTGGGCGCGACCGTGGTGCCGATGTCCGGCGGGCAAACCGAAAAACAGGTTGGCCTGATCACCGATTTCCAGCCCGATGGCATCATGGTGACGCCCTCCTACATGCTCAACATCCTGGAGCAGTACCACAAGGTTGGCTTGGACCCGCGGGAAAGCTCGCTGAAGGTCGGCATCTTCGGCGCCGAACCCTGGACAGATGCGATGCGCAAAGAGGTTGAACAGGCTTTCGACATGCATGCGGTCGATATCTACGGGCTCAGCGAGATTATGGGGCCAGGGGTGGCCAATGAATGCGTCGAGACCAAGGACGGCCCGGTGATCTGGGAGGACCACTTCCTGCCGGAAATCATTGATCCGCAGACCGGCGAGGTGCTGCCGGACGGCGAGATGGGGGAGCTGGTGTTCACCACGCTGACCAAGGAAGGCCTGCCGATGGTGCGCTACCGCACCCGCGACCTGACGCGGCTGCTGCCGGGCACTGCGCGCACGATGCGGCGGATGGAGAAGATCACCGGGCGCAGCGACGACATGATCATCCTGCGCGGCGTCAACGTCTTTCCCAGCCAGGTGGAGGAGCAGCTGATGGCCACCGGCGGGCTGGCGCCGCATTACCAGATCGAGCTGTATAAATCCGGCCGGATGGATGCGATGCGGGTCTATGTGGAGGCCAATCCTGATGCCACGGATGAGCTGAGCAAAACCGCCGCGGCGCGGATGCTGACCAAGCGGATCAAGGATATGGTTGGTGTTTCCACTGAGATCATTGTAGGCGACCCGGGATCGGTCGAGCGCAGCCAGGGCAAGGCCAAGCGTGTCGTCGACAACCGCGGCAAGTCCTGAACAGGGGAGTGAGTTTTGGCCCGCACCATCGCAAAAGACCATGATCAGAAACGCGTGCAGATCCTGAAATCCGCAGCCAAAGTATTTGCGGAGGCAGGCTATGACCGCGCGTCAATGACCCAGCTGGCGCGGGAATGCGGGATCTCCAAGGCGAATATCTACCACTACTATGACAGCAAGGATGCCGTTCTCTTCGGCCTTCTTGATACCTATCTATGCGAGTTGCGCGACCGGGTCTGCGGGGCGGAGCTGGAGGGGCTTGGCCCCGAGGACCGGCTGCGCCGTATCGTGTCGGAAATCATGCTGGCCTATCAGGGCGCGGATCATGAGCATCAGGTGCAGATCAGCGCCATGGGCGCGCTGCCCGAGGATCAGCAAAAGCTGCTGCGCGCCTATCAGCGTGAAATGGTGCAGTTTGTCAGCGACGCGCTGGCGGCTGTGGCACCCGGGGTGTTTGCGGGCGAAACGGCCAAGCTGCGCGGCGCCACCATGTCGGTTTTCGGCATGCTGAACTGGTACTACATGTGGAATTCCGGTGCTGGTGCGAAGGCACGTGATGACTATGCGCGGCTGGCGGCAGATCTGGTTTTGAATGGCGTCAAAGGGCTTTGACGCCCGCGCAGGCCTGCACAAATGCTTGAAGCTAACAGGCGGCACAGTTTCTTTTGCGTTTGCGCCGCTTCGCGCTAAGCTATCGCCCCAATAGGAGGGCGGCATGTCAAACCCTGAAAGTTTCGAAAAATTCTACTACAAGAAGGTCGGGCTGGGCGAGGGCTGCGGCTGCGCCGAGCGGGTGATCGACAACCACGAATTCGACCGTCAATCGGGCCACCCGCAGCTGAAATCCTTTGGCCGCAGATTTTCACTGCGGTCTTTTGCGCTGAAGTACGGGCTGATCTCCCGGCGCCGGCCGTCCCCGGACGCGGAATAGGCGCTCGCAGGGATAGCAAAGGCTACGCCACCAGCCTTGTGCAAGGCCAATGGCGTAACCGGTTTTGTCAGATCTGGACCGGCGGCACCATACCGACGATTTCATAAGTTTTGCGCAGGATCGGCGCGGTGATTTCGCGCGCACGCTCGGATCCGCGGGTCAGAATGCGGTCGATCTCGTCCTGTTCACCCATCAGCCGCGCCATCTCGGTCGAAATCGGCGCCAGTTTCGACACTGCCAGATCCGCCAGCATCGGCTTGAATTCCGAGAACTGCTTGCCGCCGACATCCGCCAGCACCTGATCCACGGTCTGCTCGTTCAGCGCCGCATAGATGTTCACCAGATTGCGCGCCTCGGGGCGGTCTTCCAGGCCCTTGGCTTCGGACGGCAGCCCTTCCGGATCGGTCTTGGCCTTGCGGATCTTCTTGGCGATGGTGTCGGCGTCATCCGTCATATTGATGCGGCTGGCATCCGACGGGTCAGATTTCGACATTTTCTTGGAGCCGTCGCGGAAGCTCATCACACGGGTGGCGGCGCCCTCGATCACCGGTTCGGTCATCGGGAAGAAATCGACGCCATAGTCATGGTTGAACTTGGCGGCGATGTCGCGGGTCAGCTCCAGATGCTGTTTCTGATCCTCGCCCACCGGCACATGGGTGGCGTGGTAGGTCAGAATATCAGCTGCCATCAGCGCCGGATAGGCGAACAACCCAAGCGAGGCGTTCTGGGCGTTCTTGCCGGCCTTGTCCTTGAACTGGGTCATCCGCTGCATCCAGCCCATGCGGGCGACGCAGTTGAAAATCCAGGCCAGCTGCGCGTGTTCGGGCACCTGGGACTGATTGATCAGGATGGATTTTTCCGGATCCAGGCCAGCGGCGATGAAACCTGCGCAAAGCTCGCGGGTGGATTTCATCAGGTCCTTGGGGTCTTGCCAGACAGTGATCGCATGCAGGTCCACCATGCAATAGATGGACTCCACATCCTTGGCCTGCCAGTCGACGAACCGCTTCAGGGCACCAAGGTAGTTGCCCAGGTGCAGGTTGCCGGAGGGCTGAATCCCCGAAAAGACGCGCGGGGTGAATGTGGTTTCGCTCATCTAGCGTAACTCCCGTCTGGAAATAGCGACCCCGGTGGCTTACCCATGGGGCTTGGATAGGTCAACAGGTGCAGAGGGTTCTGCACTGCAAGGAGACTCAATGAGCAGCCCGAATAACACCGCACCCGTCAACCCGCTGCCTGCAGCCGTCGTTGCGATAGTGCTGATCATCATCGGGATCGAAGCGGTGTTCTCGCTTGGCGCCCGCGGAATCCTGGGCGGGCCTGAGGCCATCGGCTGGCGGCTGGAGGCAGTCCAATCCTATGCGTTTTCCAGCGAGATCTTCTGGTGGATGCAGGAAAGCGGCCGCTGGCTGCCTGAGCATCTGAAGCGTTTTGTCTCTTACATCTTTGTGCATGGCGCTTTTACCCATGCGCTGTTTGTCTGCGTCTTTGTGCTGGCGATGGGCAAGATGGTGGGCGAGGTGATGGGCGATCTGGCGATGGTGATCATCTTTGTGCTGTCCGGTGCCGGCGGCGCACTGGGCTATGCGCTGCTGGTCAGCGGCGGCCAGCCTTTGATCGGCGGCTTTCCGGCGGTCTACGGGCTGATCGGGGCCTTTACCTTTCTGTTGTGGCGCTCGCTGGCTTTGGTCGGGGCGCAGCAAAGCCGGGCGTTCTCGCTGATTGCCTTTCTGATGGGGGCGCAGCTGCTGTTCGGGCTGCTGTTTGGCGGCCAGAAGGACTGGGTTGCGGATCTGGCAGGCTTTGCCACCGGGTTCGGTCTGTCGTTCTTCCTGGCGCCGGGCGGCTGGGCGCGGATCCGCAACCGCATCCGGCACGATTGACGCCGGGGGCTTCCGCCTGCTGTCAAAGCCCCTGGCGGGGCATTTCCAGCCGTTGGGCCGGGGCCGGCCTGAAGGGGCGCCGGCGTCAGGCCTGTTTCCGGCGGCTTAGGGCGGTGCGGAACTCGGACAGGCGGAAGGCGCCAAGCGCTTGGCCTGCGGCGAAGTAGACCAGGCCGCCCAGCACCACCAGGCCTAGCAGGGACAGGTAGCGCCAGTAACCCAGCGTGAACAGCCAGCCCGCAGCCGAAGCAACAGCATAGAGCACTGCCCCCATCACAGCAGAGGCTGCCAGGATGCGCCAGGCGCGGGTGCGGAAGCGGGCGTCGAAGCGGGCCTCTTCCCCCATGCCGCGGGCGCCGAGTGCCAGTAGTGCCACCATAACCCAGCCGGCAGCGGAGGCGGCGATTGCGGGGGCGATCCAGCCCAATACAGGCTTCAGGCCAAAGGCCAGCGCGGCGTTGACAGCCATCGCAACCAGCGCGTAGCGAAAGGGGGTTTTGGTGTTCTCCCGCGCGAAGTAGAGCGGCTGCAGGACCTTTTGCAGCATGAAGGCTGGCAGGCCTGCGCCATAGATAGCGACGGCGATGGCGATGGCGGCCACGTCTTCGGGGCCGGTTGCACCGCGCTCATAGAGCACAGACACCAGCGGCACGGGCACGGTGATGAAGGCGACGGCAGAGGGCACGGCCAGCAGCAGCGAGAATTCTCCGGCGCGGGACAAGGCGCCCTGTGAACCGGCGCTGTCCCCGGCCCGCAGGCGGCGGGAAAGGGCAGGCAGCAGCACGATGCCGACAGCAATGCCAACCACGCCCAAAGGCAGTTGATACAGACGGTCGGCGATGAACAGCCAGCTGGCCGCCTTTTCGATGTCAGAGGCCACGTATTGCCCGACCACCAGATTGATCTGGGTGACTCCCATGGCCAGAGCAGCGGGCACGGCAACACGCATCAGGCTGCGCATTTCGGTGTTCCAACGGGGCAGACCGGGCCGCAAGGTTATACCAGCACGGGCGGCGGCGGCCCAGACAAGCGCCAGCTGCGCGACGCCCGCCACCGGGATGGTCCAGACCAGCCACAGGACAACATCGCCGCCCATGAGGGCGCCGGCTGTCATCGCCGCACAGGCAAAAATGTTAAGGAGGACCGGCGCCGCCGCGGCGGCGGCAAAGCGGCCGGTGGCGTTCAGCACGCCTGAGAACAATGCGGCCAGCGACATGAACAGGATGTATGGAAAGACGATGTAGCCGTAGCCCACCGCCATATCAAACCGGGCATCGCCGACAAATCCGCCGGCCGTCAGCCAGACCAGTCCCGGCATGAACACCATGCCGAGGCCAACCAGCGCCAGCACCGCAGCGGCAAGCAGGTTGAAGGCCTGCTGGGCATAAGTTCTGGCGTCCTCACCGGCCTCATACCGCTTGGAGAAAGCGGGCACAAAGGCGGCGTTAAATGCACCTTCGGCAAAGAAGCGGCGGAACATGTTGGGCAGGCGGAAGGCCACGATAAAGGCATCCAGCACCGGGCCGGGGCCGATGAAGGCGGCAATCAGGATCTCGCGGGCGAACCCTAGCACGCGGCTGGCTAGCGTCCAGAACCCGACGGTCAGGAAGCCCGAAAGCAGTTTGATCGGTTTCATACATCCGCCCGTTTTGCGCCTGCGGTGATGGCCTCGCGCAGTTTCTTCTCCAGAGTCCGCTGTTTAGACTCCGCATAGTATTTCAGGCCGAACATGTCTTTGACATAAAAGGCGTCCACCACCTGCTCGCCATAGGTCGCGATGACTGCGTTAGCAATATAGACATTGGCGGCCGCCAGTGCCCGGGCCAGATCATAGAGCAGCCCTGGCCGGTCGCGGGTGTCGACCTCGATGATGGTGTAGATTTCCGAGCCGTCGTTATCGAAGGTGATATGGGTCGGGACCTTGAAGGCGCGTTCCCGTTTCTTGATCTTGTCACGGGCCTTCAACGCGTCGCGGGTGATCACCTCGCCCTTCAGGGTCTTTTCAATCATCTGCTTAAGCCGGTGCAGGCGCATCGGGTCGAAAGGGTGGCCTTCGCTGTCCTGGATCCAGAAGGCGTCGGTCACATATCCGTCCTTGGTCGTATAGGAGCGCGCATCCACCACATTGGCGCCGACCAGCGCCAGCGCGCCGGCAATGCGGGCAAAGATGCCGGGGTGATCCTCCATCACGAAACAAGCGCGGGTCGCGTCACGGTCCACGTCCGGATAAAGCCGGATCATCACCTCGCCCGCGTCGCCCTTGGCGATGTAGTCGCGCAGCATCTCGGCGAAATCCACATGCGCGGTAATGTGCAGCCCGTGCCAGTACGGCGGATAATGCCGGGCGGTTTCGGTTTTGAGGTCGGCTTTGGTCCAGTCCTGCAACGCCTCGCGCAGGGCCTTCTTGGCCGACGCACCGCGGTGTTCGCGGTTCAAGGCTTCCATGCCGCCCTCAAGCGCTGCACGGGTCTGGCCGTAAAGCGCCCGCAGCAGGGCCGCCTTCCAGTTGTTCCATGTGTTCGGACCAACGCCGCGGATATCGCAGACAGTCAGCAGCAACAGCAGATCCAGCCGTTTGACCGTTTGCACCGCCTTGGCGAAGTCACGCACCGTTCGCGGGTCGGCAATGTCGCGTTTCTGCGCCATATCCGACATCAGCAGGTGGTAGCGCACCAGCCATTCCACGGTCTCGCATTCGGATGGCTTCAGCCCCAGCCGCGGCGCCACCTTGCGGGTGATCTGCGCACCAAGGATCGAATGGTCCTGTTCGCGTCCCTTGCCGATGTCATGCAGCAGCATCGCCACCATCAGCACCTTGCGGTTCAGCCCCTTGCGCAGGATTGAGGAAGAAAGCGGCAGCTCATCCTCCAGCTCGCCGCGCTCGATTGCGGCAAAGTTGGCGATTACCTGGATGGTGTGCTCGTCCACGGTATAGGAGTGATACATGTTGAACTGCATCATCGCCACGATGGGTTCGAATTCGGGCAGGAAGGCGGATAGCACGCCAAGTTCGTTCATCCGCCGCAACGCGCGTTCGGAATTGCCGTGTTTCAGCAAAAGGTCCAGAAAGATGCGCCGGGCTTCTTTGTCGTTGCGCATGCCGTCATCAATCAGGCGCAGATTGGCGGTGACCAGCCGCATGGCATCGGGGTGGATCAGCATGCCGGTGCGCAGGGCTTCTTCGAAAATCCGCAGCAAATTCACCCGGTCGGCCAAAAATGCCGCCGGGTCCAGCACATCCAGCCGGTTGTGCACCACCTTGTAGCCGGGCTTGATTCGCGGGCGGCGGCGGAAGATGCGTTCCAGCAGCGGTGCGCCTTTTTGCTGACTGGCCTCCAGCTTGGTCAGGAAAATCCGAGTCAGGTCGCCGACCCGCGTCGCATGGCGGAAATACTCCTGCATGAAGATTTCCACCCCGCGGCGGCCGGCCTTGTCCTTGTATCCCATGCGGCTGGCAACCTCGACCTGCAAATCAAAGGTCAGCTGTTCCGTGGCGCGGCCGGTGGCAAGGTGCAGATGCGACCGCACCGCCCAGAGGAAAGTCGCGGCTTTGGCGAACCGCTCCAGCTCTGCCGGGCGGAACAGGCCCAGCGGCACCAGGTCTTCGGCGTCTTGCACCTGGTACAGATACTTGGCAATCCAGAACAGCGATTGCAGGTCGCGCAAGCCCCCTTTGCCCTCTTTCACGTTAGGCTCAACCATATACCGCTGGCCCTGCTTCAGGTGGCGGGCGTCGCGTTCGGCCAGTTTCGCCTCAATGAAATCAGGCGCATCCTTCGAGAACAGCTCCGACTTCAGCCGCTTTTCCAGCTCCTTGGCCAGCGGCGCGTGCCCGGCCAGAAACCGTTGTTCCAGCATCGCAGTGCGGATCGTGTAATCTTCGCCGCCCAGCCGGATGCAGTCCTTGATGGTGCGGCTGGAATGGCCGACCTTCAGCCGCAAGTCCCACAGGATATAGAGCATGGATTCGATCACGCTCTCGGCCCAGGCGGTGATCTTGTAGGGGGTCAAAAACAGCAGATCGACATCCGAGGCCGGGGCCATTTCCCCCCGGCCATAGCCGCCGACCGCGATGACCGCGATGCGTTCGCCGCGGGTCGGGTTGGCCAGCGGGTGAAGCAATTCGCCGGCGACATACAGTGCCGTGGTCACCAGGCCGTCGGTCAGGAAAGTGTAAGAGCGGGTCAAGTCCCGCGCAGCAAAGGGGGCCGCGGCGAAGGCTTCGGCGATCGCTGCGCGGCCGGCCTTGTTTGCCGCCTTCAGGATCTTCACCGTTTCCGCGCGTAGGGCCGCGGGGGTGTTGTCTTCCGCCAAGGCTATGATCCGGGACCGCACGGCTGCGGCATCAAAGATGTCCGCAGGATCGCAGATCAGCGGACCCTGCGGTTCGGGAAAGCCGTTGGCGGCGGGCTGCGCGGGGCCGGCAGCGGGTTCAGAATCCGGCGCCGGTGAAGCTGCTTGGGGCAGGGTCAATGATCACGACCTTCTGTTCTTGGATGGTGGCAACCGCCAGGCCGCGGTCGTTGGTGCCGTCAGGCAGCAGTCGGAAGATGCCGCCGGCCCCCTGGAAACCGGCCCCTTGTGTCAGGGCCGCGCCGGTCAGAGCATCGGATTTGCCAGCAGCCACCAGCGCGCCGATTGCGGCAATCCCGTCATAGGCCAGGCTGCCGATCGAATGCGGCGATCCGCCATAGCTTGCCTGGTAGCGGGCGCTGAACTGCTGCACCTTGCCCTGGTCGGGCATCGCAAACCAGCCGCCCTGCACGCCGGGCAGGGCCAGGGTCTGGGCCGGAATATCCCAGCGGGTCAGGCCGATATACTGCTTCTCTGCCGGGTCCACACCGGCTTCGGGCAGCAGTTGCGCCAGCAGCGGCAGTGCTCCGGCGGTGGTCGAGGTCAGGAATACCGCATCCGCCTGGCGCGATTCATTGCGGATGGCAGGAATGGCGTTGATCACCCCCTGCTGGGACAGCTCATAACCGACACTGCCAGCGATATTGGCCCCGGTCTGGCTTGCGGCGCGCTGAATGGCGGTGCGCCCGGCAACCCCGGCAGCATCATTGCCGCCTACAATCAGAATGTTCCGTTTGCCGTTGCGGGATGCAAAACCGGTCAGCCTGCGCGCAGTATTGTCAAAGGTCGGGCCCAGGATAAAGACATTGCCGCCGGCAATCGCAGGGTTGTTCGAGAAGGCCAGCACGTTGACGCCGCGCTGGCGTGCTGCAATGCCCGCGGCATTTGCGGCTTCGGCGTATACCGGGCCCAGAATGATACGGGCGCCGTCCTTCAGCGCCTGTTGCGCTGCACCCGAGGCCACTTCGGGACTGCCCGCCGTGTCATAGACCCGCAGATCGATCTGCACGCCTTGCAGATCGGCAATCGCCATGCGGGCCGCGTTTTCCAAGCTTTGCGCCAGCACGCTGTCGCCCTGCTGCGCCGATCCGCGCGGCACCAGCAGCGCCACCGGCACCGGCTTGGAGGTGTTGATTGTCGGACCAGTGCCGAGGGAAACCGGGTCACAGGCAGTCAGGGCAATGGCGGAAACTGCCGCGGCAGCTGTCAGTGCCGCCTTGCGGGCGCGTTTGAAAACAGCAAACATAATGGACTTGAAACTCCGTTCTCCCGGCGCGTTGCGCCGTGTGGGTTTATGGGCGGATCATAAACGACCAAAAAGGCGGGTCCAGCGTTGAATCACCAGAATGTCATATTGGCCCCAGGGCTTTACTTTGTTGCCACGCCCATTGGCACGGCCCGCGACATTACCCTGCGTGCGCTGGATGTGCTGGCCTCGGCCGATGTACTTGCGGCTGAGGATACACGCTCGCTGCGCAAGCTGATGGAGATTCACGGCGTGCCGCTGGGCGGGCGGCGGATCATTGCTTACCATGACCACAGCGGCACCGGCGCGCGGGCGAAACTGCTGGAGGCGCTGGGCGCAGGGAAGTCGGTTGCCTATGCGTCTGAAGCTGGCATGCCGCTGATTGCTGATCCGGGCTATCATCTCAGCCGGGAGGCGGCGGAGGCAGGGTACACTGTCACTTGCGCCCCCGGCGCCTCGGCCGCAGCCACGGCGCTGACGCTGGCGGGGCTGCCGACTGATGCGTTTTTCTTTGCGGGTTTCCTGCCCAATGCCTCCGGTGCCCGGCGCAAACGGCTGGAAGAGCTGCGGGAAATCCCCGGCACGCTGATCTTCTATGAATCCCCGAAACGTGTTGCGGCTTCGGTCGCGGATATGGCGGCGGTGCTGGGCAACCGCCCGGCGGCAATGTGCCGGGAGCTCACCAAGAAATTCGAAGAAGTGCGCCGCGCGCCGCTGGCGGATCTGGCCGCGGGGCTGGAGGAAAAACCGGTCAAGGGCGAGATCGTGCTGCTGGTCGACCGGGCGCAAGAGACCGAGGTGAGCGAGGGTGATCTGGAAACCGATCTTCAGGCAGCTCTAAAGGAAAATTCGGTCAAGGACGCCGCCGGGATCGTGGCTGAGATGCACGGGCTGCCGCGCCGCAAGATCTATCAGCTGGCGTTGCAGCTGGCGAAGGACAGTTAGGCCGTGTCCCGTGCCCGGCAGAATCGCGGTGCCCGTGCCCATCTGGCGGGAGAGGCGGCGGAAGAGATTGTTGCGCGCCACTATGAAAACCGCGGCTACACCGTTGCGGAACGCCGTTGGCGCGGGCCGGGTGGCGAGATCGACCTGATCCTGCGCGGTCCGGAAGAGCTGGTGTTTGTGGAAGTGAAACACAGCTCTACCAGCGCCGCTGCGGCCCTGCGGATTACGCCACGGCAAGTGGAGCGCATCTATGCCAGCGCCGGGCAATATCTGGAAAACGAGCCGCAAGGACAGCTGACCCCTGCCCGGTTCGACGCCGCACTGGTGGACGGCACCGGCGCGGTTGAGATCATCGAAAACGCCATCGGCCTGGACTGATCCGCTGCCGCCCCATTGAACCCCGGGGCGCGGTGGGCCATGTATCTGGCCAGTTTACAAGGGATACTGCCATGAAAATCGCCTTTCAGATGGATCCGGTCATGGGCGTGGACATCAACGCGGACAGCAGCTTCCGCCTGGCCGAAGAAGCGCAGGCGCGCGGGCACGATCTGTTCTACTACGCCCCCGACCAGCTGGCCTATCAGGAGGGCCGCATCACCGCCCGTGGCTATGACATGACCGTGCAGCGGGTGGCAGATGCTCCGGCGGTGCTTGGCCCGGAGCGCGAGGTGGATCTGGCGGATTTCGACGTGGTCTGGCTGCGGCAGGACCCGCCGTTTGATATGCATTACATCACCTCGACCCACTTGCTGGACATGCTGAAGGGCCAGGCGCTGGTGGTAAATGATCCGTTCTGGGTGCGTAACTATCCGGAAAAACTGCTGGTTCTGACCTTCCCGGACCTGACCCCGCCGACCACCATTGCCCGCGACCTGCAAACCATCAAGGCGTTCAAGGAAAAGCATGGCGATGTGATCCTGAAACCGCTTTACGGCAATGGCGGCGCCGGGGTGTTCCGGCTGGATGCAAACGACCGCAACCTCACCTCGCTGCATGAGCTGTTCACCGGTTTCAGCCGCGAGCCGCTGATTGTGCAGAAGTTCCTGCCGGACGTCAGCAACGGCGACAAGCGGGTGATTCTGGTCGACGGCGAGCCCGTGGGCGCAATCAACCGGGTGCCTGCAGCGGGCGAGACCCGTTCGAACATGCATGTGGGCGGACGGCCCGAGAAAATCGGGCTGAGCGAGCGCGATCTGGAGATCTGCGCCGCCATCGGCCCGCTGCTGCGCGAAAAAGGCCAGATCTTTGTTGGCATTGATGTGATCGGCGACTACCTGACCGAGATCAACGTGACCTCGCCGACAGGTATTCAGGAGCTGGAGCGTTTTGACGGTGTGAACATCGCCGAAAAGGTCTGGCAGGCGATCGAAGCCAAGATCAGCTGATGAGCTGGCGGCGCCGGGCCCTGAACGCGTGGATGCGCTATGGCATGAAGCCGGTGCTGCAGCGCACCAGCAGCCCGGAACTGGCACGCCGGAGTTTCGAGCTGCTGGCGCCGCTGTTCTGCCCGCCGCTGCCCTATACCCGGCTGTTGCCGCGGCCCGCGCCGGTGCCGCTGAACCTGATTTCAGTGGGCCGGACGCGCCGCAAGCAGATCATTTTGTTCCTGCACGGCGGCGCCTATCTGGCAGGCAGCGCCCGTGCCTATCAGGGGGTTTTGTCCCGTCTTTCTTTTGCCGCGGGCATGGAGATTGCTGTGCCCGACTACCGGCTGCTGCAAGAGGCACCGTTTCCGGCGGCTTTCGAGGATGCGCTGGCAGCCTGGCAATACCTGCGAAGCACGGGCTATGCCGCCGCCGATATCCTGCTGGCAGGCGACAGTGCCGGCGGCGGGCTGGCGCTGGCCTTGCTCGCGGCCCTGCTGGGGGAAGGGGAACGCCCCGCCGGCCTTGTGGCCTTATCCCCCTGGTGCGATCTGACGCTGAGCGGGGCAAGTATTGAGGTCAACCGTTCCAGGGATGTGATCATCCCGGCAGGGCGGATGAAGGAAGCCGTTGATCAGTATCTCGCGGGTGCGGATCCATCAGATGCCCGCGCCTCGCCCTTGTTCGCTGACTTCCCGAACCCGCCGCCGGTGCTGATCCAAGCCGGGGATACCGAGGTGTTGCTGTCGGATGCGCAGCGTATGGTGCAGCGTCTGGAGCAGGCAGGCGGCGCTGTGCGGCTCAGCCTGTGGCGCGATGTGCCGCATGTCTGGCAATTTATGGCGGGTCAGCTGCCCGAGGGGCAGGCAGCATTGGACGAAGCTGCCACCTTCGCCATATCCGCCTTCGACGGCGACTCAGCGGGCTGAGGGCAGCCTGAAACTCAGCGCCTCGGCGAAATGCGGGCGTTGCACCCGG
The DNA here is from genome assembly GCF_021654205.1 of Leisingera sp. MMG026. Lineage (NCBI taxonomy): Bacteria > Pseudomonadati > Pseudomonadota > Alphaproteobacteria > Rhodobacterales > Roseobacteraceae > Leisingera > Leisingera sp. MMG026. The sequence goes on from NZ_JAKFZM010000006.1 coordinate 81,662, forward strand.
TCTTCGCAGGCCAGATCGGCAATGGTGCGCGCAACGCGCAGAATCCGGTGGTAGCCGCGGGCGCTGAGGCCAAACCTTTCGGCGGCCCGCAGCAAAAGATCACGGCTTTCGGCATCCGGCGCTGCAATATCTTCCAGCACTGCGCCTTCGGCATCTGCGTTCTGGCGCAGGCCGGGATGGCTGCGGAACCGCTCAGCCTGGGTGTTCCGGGCAACTGCGACCCGTTGCGCCACCTGCGCCGAGCCTTCGGCGCTGGCGGGCAGCTCCAGGTCGGACACATCCACCGGCGGCACGTCCAGATGCAGGTCGAACCGGTCCAGCAGCGGGCCGGAAATCCGCCCCAGGTAATCCGCACCGCACAATGGTGCCCGCGAACAGGCGCGGTTGGCATCAGCCAGATATCCGCATTTGCAGGGGTTGGCCGCAGCGATCAGCATAAAACGGCTGGGGTATTTCACATGGGCATTGGCGCGTGCCACCATCACCTCTCCGGACTCAAGCGGCTGGCGCAGGGTTTCCAGCACGGGACGGCCGAATTCCGGCAGCTCATCCAGAAACAGCACGCCATTGTGCGCCAAGCTGATTTCCCCCGGCTGCGCCCGCCGCCCGCCACCGGCAATCGCCGCCATGGAGGCAGTGTGATGCGGTTCGCGGAAAGGGCGGGCGCGGCTGATGCCGCCCGCATCGATCAGCCCGCATAAGGAATGGATCATCGAGGTTTCCAATGCCTCGGCAGGAGACAGCGGCGGCAGGATCGATGGCAGCCGTGCCGCCAGCATCGATTTGCCGGATCCGGGCGGGCCGATCATCAGCATGTGGTGGCGTCCGGCGGCAGCAATCTCCAGCGCGCGCTTGGCTTGCTCCTGGCCTTTGACGTCGCGCAGGTCCTTGCCGCCAAGCCCGCTGAGGGCTTCACCGGGCATGGACGGCTCAATACGCCGCTGGCCGGTGAAATGCTGGACCACCTCGGTCAGTGTGGCCGCACCGATGACCTGTGCCGCATCGACCCAGGCAGCCTCGGGTCCGGATGGTTCCGGGCAGAGCAGCATGCGCCCTTCCTCTGCCGCGGTGACGGCTGCGGGCAGGGCGCCCGCGACAGGCATCAGCTGGCCGTCCAGCGACAGTTCACCCAGGGCTATGGTCTCCTCGGCCTTTTCCGCTGGGATGATGCCGATTGCCGCCAGCAAGGCCAGCGCAATCGGCAGGTCGAAATGACTGCCTTCCTTGGGCAGGTCCGCGGGTGACAGGTTTATGGTGATCCGGCGGGAGGGCAGGGCAATCGACATCGCCGCAAAGGCCGCCCGCACCCGTTCGCGGGCCTCGGAGACGGCTTTGTCCGGCAATCCAACTACCGAGAACGCTGGCAGGCCGGGGGCGACTGCGCATTGCACCTCGACCAGCCGGGCCTCAACCCCTTGAAAGGCAACTGTGTACGACCGTGCCGTCATTTCTCCCCGCCCCTTCTGGTTCAGGGAGAAATGCTTGGCGATCGTGGTTTCCGAAGTGTTAACGCCAGCGGTGCCGCCCGGCGAATTCACGCAGAATTCGCGCTGGCCGCCGGTTCAGTCCAAAGACCAGGGCCGCCGCGGCAGATCCCGCGCATAAGGCTCCGGGTCATAGCTGACCTCATGCGCCTGCTCTTGCCAGCGCAGTACTGCCGGGTCGGACAGCAGCAGCTTGCAATAGGCACGCGTGGCGGCAGAAACCGGCAGCCCGTAACCGATGATGCGTGCGGCAACCGGGGTATAGAACGCATCCGCCAGCGAATACTCTCCGAACAGACAGCCCGCTGACTGGCCGGACACCTGGCGCGCATGGCCAAACAGCGTTTCGATCCGGTCCAGATCCGCCTGAACCGCGCCGGAGGTCTCAAACCCTTCGTAGATATGGGCCAGCTGCATCGGGCATTCGCTGCGCAGCGCGCTGAAGCCCGCAACCATCTCTGCCGCCAGCCAGCGTGCAGCGGCACGCTGTGCCGGGTCCGCGGGCCAAAGCCCGGCGTCCGGGTTCTGTTCGGCCAGGGTCTCGGCTATCGCCAGGCTTTCGCCAACAACCGTGCCTTCAGGCGTGCGCAACGCGGGCACCAGCCGTGCCGGGGCCAGATGCGCCATCTCTTGCGCCATGGTTCCTGAGTACAGCCCCACCAGATGCACCGTATGGGGAAGGGAGAATTTTTCGAGCATGAGCCAGCCGCGCAATGACCAGCTGGAGAACATGCGGTCGCCGATATAGATTTCATAAGCCATGCGCAAAGGCTAGCGCGGTGTGTTCCATCGTGAAACGGAATGTTTGTGATGGCATCCGTCACGGCAGATGATTGATAGCCCCCGCCCGCCAGCCTTCGGGGCCGAACGCGATTTCACTGACCGACAGATTGTCGACTCGGTGGGCAAAGGCTTCCTCTGCGGTCAGCATCTCCGCCCGCTGAACCTGGGTCAGGATTTGACCGAAATGCCCGACAACAATCAAATCGCGACCCTGATTCGCAATGATCAGCCCGTCAATTGCTGCGTTCACCCGGTTTCGGACCTGATTCCAGCTCTCGCCGCCCGGCGGTGTTACATCACCCGGCGTCTCCCAATAGGCCCGGATCCGGTCCGGATCCTCGGCGTCCACCTCGGCCCAGGTTCTTAGCTCCCAGGCGCCGAAATGGATCTCGCGCAGCGCTTCAACATGGGGCAGGCGCTGTCGGCTGCCTTGGATGGCGTTGGCAGTCTCCACTGCGCGCAACAGGTCGGACGACACGATCAGCGCGTCGGCCGGCAGGTAATCCGACAGGCGTTTCAGCGCGGCGGTGTCAGACAGGTCCGCGGGCAGGTCGGACCAGCCCACCATGCATTTTGCGTGCGTTGGCCCGTGCCGTACCAGAAACAGCCGGCTTGTCATAACGCCCCCTTCAGCACCAGCGGCAGCCCGGCGGTCACTTGCACAACAGTCTCTGCACGTGCTGCCAGTGCGATGTTGAGCCGCCCCTGCGCTTCGCGGAAGCGGCGGGCCAGCTTGTTCTCAGGCACGATGCCAAGACCGGTTTCGTTCGAGACGATCACCAGATCCGCGCGGCAGCGGCCGATTGCGGCCAGCAGGTCCTCTTGTGCAAACGCCAAATCATGCCCGGCCAGCAGATGGTTGGTCAGCCACATGGTTGCACAGTCCATCAGGCAGATTTGCCCCGCAGCCAGCGCGTCCAGAACCCGGCCGGCTGTTTCCGGTTCTTCGACAGTTGCCCAGCCTTCCCCCCTTTGTTCGAGGTGGCGGGACACTTTTTCGCGCATTTCGCTGTCAAAAATTTGTGCAGTCGCCCAGTAAACCCTGTCTTTTTCAGTGTTTATACAGAGCTGTTCGGCAAAGGCCGACTTTCCAGAGGCCGCCCCGCCCAGAATAAAAGTTACATTTGCAGGCATTTTTTGCTAACCTGTAAGAACGAAGCCGTTCCTGTGGGTAAACGCAGGGCCCGGTTAAGACAAGAGACCGCAGTATCCCGGGGTTCCACTTATTAAGGCCGGGAAAGTCTGCACAGGGGCCAAAAAACCATTTTGTTTTCCATTTTTGGCCCGTGGATGTGCCGAGAGTCGTATCCAGTGCATTGATACTGCCGGTCTGCAGAAGACCCGGGCTCAACTTTGTTTCATGCGCGTCCCCAGGCGCCGGTAGTTTGTTAATTAGTTTCCGGGGGGAAATAAAATGGCACTAGATTCCACAATCGAAAACCCATTGCCGCGGCAGGCAATGAAGGCAGAACTTTTGGACGCCGAAACCGAACGGCGTCTGGCTTACGCGTGGCGCGATGACCGCGATGTGAAGTCGCTGCACCGGCTCATCAATGCCTACATGCGTCTGGCGATTTCCATGGCGTCCAAGTTCAAGCGGTACGGCGCGCCGATGAACGATCTGATACAGGAGGCGGGCCTGGGCCTGATGAAGGCCGCCGACAAATTCGACCCTGACCGGGGGGTGCGGTTCTCGACCTATGCGGTCTGGTGGATCAAGGCGTCGATTCAGGACTACGTGATGCGCAACTGGTCCATGGTGCGCACAGGCTCCACGTCGTCGCAGAAATCGCTGTTTTTCAACATGCGCCGGGTACAGGCGCAGCTTGAACGCGAGGCGCGTGCCTCGGGGGCGCGGCTGGACCGGCATCAGCTGCATCAGAAGATTGCGACTGAAATCGGGGTGCCGTTGCGTGATGTTGAGATGATGGAGGGGCGCCTGTCGGGTGCCGACTTTTCGCTCAACGCGGTGCAGTCCACCGATGAAGAGGGCCGCGAGTGGATCGACGCTCTGGAAGATGACACGTCTCAGGCCGATGAACTGGTGCAGGAGCGGCACGACCGCCGCCAGCTGCGCAAATGGCTGGTGGGGGCGTTGCAGGCGCTGAATGACCGTGAGCGCTTTATCATCACGGAACGCAAGCTGCGCGAACGCCCGCGCACTTTGGAAAGCCTGGGAACCGAACTGGGGCTGTCCAAGGAACGGGTCCGCCAGCTGGAGGCCGGGGCGTTCCAGAAAATGCGCAAATGCCTTGAAGGACAGTCGCGCGAGGTGCACAGATTGCTTTCATGAGAAAGCAGATCAATTTCCTGAAAGTAATGTTAAGCGCTGCCTGTTTGGCGGCGCTTAGCCTGTCTGGCGCCCGAGCGGATGATGTGTCCGCGGCAGCCCGGCTGCTGAGCGGCGCTGACGTAGTGATTCTCGGCGAGGTGCATGACAATCCAGTGCATCACCAGCAGCAGGCAATTCTGCTGGCAAAGCTGCAGCCTAAGGCGGTGGTCTGGGAGATGATCACTCCAAAGCAGGCAGCCGCACTGGATCCTGAAACGCTGGCAAATGCACAGCTGACGGCCCGGCAACTGGATTGGCCGAATTCCGGCTGGCCGGACTTCAGCCTTTACGCGCCGGTGTTTGCAGCTGCTGCCAATGCCCGCCAGTATGGCGCACAGGTGCCGCGGACAGAGGCTGCGAAGGCCTTGGAACGCGGCGTTGCTGTCTATTTCGGGGCTGAAGACGCCGCCCGCTTTGGCCTTGATCAGCCGTTGCCGGAGGCAGAACAGGCCGCGCGCGAGGCGGACCAGCAGGCGAATCACTGCAATGCGATGCCGGTTGAGATGCTGCCTGTCCTGGTGGACTTTCAACGTCTGCGGGACGCCGCCCTGGCAGAGGCCGCGGATATGGCAATTGCGGAAACCGGCGGTCCAGTGGCTGTGATCACCGGCAATGGCCATGCCCGCACCGACCGCGGGCTGGCAGTCTATTTGGCCAAGGCCCGTCCGGGGGTGCAGATCCGCAGCTTGGGCCAGTCCGAGGGCGGGCGGATCAGCGGGATTTTCGATCTGCTGCTGGACGCGGACGCGGTCAGCCGCCCTGATCCCTGCCTGGCCTTCCAAAAAGGCGGCTGAAGGCCTCTGTGCAGCACAGGGCCGGTCTGATTGGAAACGGTACCGCGCCGTGCGCAGCACGGCGCCCGGCCCAACACCGTCAGGGGCGGGGGCCGCGGGCCCCTGCCGCGCGGGGGCGGGAGCCTTTGCTTTGGCTTAGGCCGTCTCTCGCTGGGAAAACCGTTTCACACTTTCGCCGCAGCGCAGTAAGGTCGCGGGAAACGGGACAAGGGCGGACAAATGCTGGCTGGCAGACATATTCTCCTGATAATCAGCGGCGGTATCGCGGCCTATAAGTCGCTGGAGCTGATCCGCCGCTTGCAGGACCAAGGGGCGCGCGTGACCCCGGTGCTGACCAAGTCCGGCGCGGAATTTGTGACACCCCTGTCTGTCTCGGCACTTGCCGGAACCCCTGTGCATCAGGAACTGTTCGATCTGACCTCCGAGGCCGAGATGGGCCATATTCAGCTGTCGCGCAGCGCCGACCTCTTGGTTGTAGCGCCGGCCACGGCGGATCTGATGGCCAAGATGGCGCAGGGGCTGGCAAACGATCTTGCCTCTACCTTGCTGCTGGCCACCGACACCCCGGTGATGCTGGCACCTGCGATGAATGTACGGATGTGGGAGCATCCGGCGACACAGCGCAACATCGCGGTCCTGAAGGAGGATGGGGTGTCTTTCGCGGGTCCGAATGACGGCAGCATGGCCTGCGGTGAATTCGGCCCGGGCCGGATGGCGGAACCGGATGAGATCGTGACTGCGATCACTGCCAAATTTTCGGATGGACCATTGAGAGGCAAACGCATTCTGGTGACCTCCGGCCCGACGCATGAGCCGATTGATCCGGTGCGCTATATCGCCAACCGCTCCTCCGGGGCGCAAGGGGCAGCGGTGGCCCGTGCTCTGCGCGATTCTGGCGCGGAAGTGGTGTTTGTCACGGGCCCGGCAGCGGTGCGCCCGCCTGAGGGCGTGCAGGTTGTGGCGGTTGAAAGCGCCCGCGAAATGGAAGCGGCTGTGCAAGCGGCACTGCCTGTTGATGCCGGGGTGTTTGCCGCGGCGGTGGCGGATTGGCGGGTCGCCAGCGCCTCGGACCGCAAATTGAAGAAGTCCAAGGACGGGTTGCCGGTGCTGGAATTTGCAGAAAACCCGGACATTCTGAAAACAGTTGCACGGATGCCAAAGGGCCGTCCCAAGCTAGTGGTTGGATTTGCCGCCGAGACCAACGACGTGGTGGAAAACGCCACCGCCAAGCGCAAGCGCAAGGGGTGCGACTGGATCGTTGCAAATGACGTCTCTCCCGCAACCGGCATCATGGGCGGCAGCGAAAACGCAGTTGTCCTGATCTCTGATGACGGTGCCGAGGAGTGGCCGCGCATGGGCAAGGATGACGTCGCCCGTAAACTGGCTGCGCGGATCGCTGCGGCGCTGGCCGGGTGAAATTGAGTATTTGAACAAAGATGAAGCAGGGGACGGGGATGGTAACAATCCGTGTGATCCACGACGAAGGCGCGGACCGGGATGTGCCGCTGCCGGCATATGAGACAGCTGGCGCTGCGGGAGCGGACCTGCGCGCTAACCTGCCGGGCGGGGGCACGCTGACGCTTGAACCGGGGGCACGGGCACTGGTGCAAACCGGGCTGCGCATCGAAATTCCTGTAGGCTACGAGGTGCAGATCCGCCCGCGCTCGGGCCTGGCTCTGAAGCACGGGATCACTCTGCCCAACACGCCCGGCACAATCGACAGTGACTACCGCGGGCCGCTAGGGGTGATCCTCTTGAATGCAGGACAGGAATCCTTTGAAATCCGCCATGGCGAACGCATCGCGCAGATGGTTGTGGCGCCGGTGCTTCAAGCCCGGTTTGAGCGCGCGGAGGCGCTCTCCGGCACCACCCGCGGCGACGGCGGCTTTGGTTCAACCGGGCGCGGCTGATGCTGCGCATTCTGATCCTGGCAGCGCTGATCTGGTGGGGCGGGCGTTTCCTTGGCCTGCCGCGCAATCTGCGTTTTGGTTTGCTGGTTGTGCTGTTTGCGGCTGTACTGGCGGTGCAGTTGACCCTGCCGGACGGGCACGGTTTGCGGGAGGGCACCGGGGGCTCGGCAGCGCCTTGGCTTCTCTTGGGCGGTTTTGCCATTGTGGCTGGTTTCTATGCGCGTATCGTGGCCGCCCTGAAGACCCGCGCCCAGCCTCAGGAAACGAACATGAGCCAGCCTGCCAGCACCTTCACCGAAAGCGAGCTTGACCGCTATGCCCGTCATATTGTCCTGCGGGAACTGGGCGGGGCGGGACAAAAGAAGCTGAAGCAGGCCAAGGTCCTGGTGATCGGTGCCGGCGGGCTGGGTGCGCCTGCGCTGCAGTATCTGGCTGCCGCCGGCGCGGGCACAATCGGGGTGATCGACGACGACGTGGTCGATAATGCCAACCTGCAGCGACAGGTGATCCACCGCGACGCAGACATCGGCAAGCCCAAGGTGTTTTCGGCCCAGGCCGCGATGCAGGCGCAGAACCCTTATGCCGACGTGCGCCCTTACAACCGGCGCCTGACCGGGGAGGCCGCGGAGGAGCTGTTTGCGGAATATGATCTGATCCTCGACGGCACCGACAATTTCGAAACCCGTTATCTCGCCAACCGCACCGCAGTGGCGCTGGGCAAGCCGCTGATCTCTGGCGCGCTGTCGCAATGGGAAGGCCAGCTGAGCGTTTTTCACCCGGCCAAGGGCGGACCCTGCTACCAGTGCATTTTCCCCGAGGCACCGGCGCCCGGTCTTGCCCCCAGCTGCTCGGAGGCCGGGGTGATTGGCCCGCTGCCCGGTGTTGTCGGGGCAATGATGGCAGTCGAGGCGGTCAAGCAGATCACCGGTGCCGGTGCGGTTCTGCAAGGTGAGATGCTGATCTATGACGGGCTCTATGGCGAAACCCGCAAAATCCGCATGGCCAGGCGGCAAGATTGCCCGGTTTGCGGCAGCGCCGGACACTCCTGACGAGACCTCCCCGTGAACGAAGCCTATTTCATTTCGCTGCTCTGCGGCGCCCTGTTCGGCGGCCAGCCGGAGACAGTGCATAAGTTCACCTATCCCGGCGGTGCGGCGTCGATCCGCACAGATTGCGAAAACAGTAACCGGGTCATCGAGTTCGGCCTCGATAAGCGCAGCAGCCTGGACAGCATTCAGCAGGCGTTGTTTGCGGCAGAGATCACCGGTAAGGAGCCGGTGGTGGTTCTTATCGATACCGATAGCCGTATGGGCCGTTTCGAGTGGCGGATCGCCCGGGCGGCCAATATCGCGGATGTTCCGATCCGCATCGTGCCAGCGGCACTGACCAAAGGCGATGGCGCTGGCGGCTGACCCGCCCGTGCCACAAGGTCAAAGCAACCGGTTCCGAGCGGCGATCAGGTCTTCGGTGTCCTCCAGTACGGCGGACAGGCGGAAAATGCCGTCGCCTGCATAGATGCGGTATTCTGCCTCCTGCGCCGGGTCGGGACGCAATGCCTTTGCAGATATTGCCCTGGGCGATCGGAACCAACTGACGTTCCGCAAATTCCAGACTGGTGCGTCCAGTCATTTGCAAGCCCAATTGCAGCTCCATGGCTTTCCCGTTAGCGTTCCCGGCAAAGGAGACCCGTATATGTCCAATCCGCTTCTGTCCCGCTGGGACACGCCGTTTGAAATTGCCCCGTTCAACAGCATCTCTGACGACGATTTTGCCCCTGCGCTGGAGCAAGCACTTGCGGCGCACGCCGCACAGATCGACACCATCGCAAACAGCAGCGAGGCGCCTGGGTTTGCTAATGTGATCGAGGCGTTGGAAACTCCTTGCCGTGAGTTGGAGCAGGTGCTGGGTGTGTTCTTTACTGTGGCAGGCGCCGACAGCAACCCCAAGCGCGAGGAGCTGCAGCGGGCGTTCTCGCCCAGACTTGCCGCGCATTTCTCGGCGATCACCGCCAACAAGGCGCTGTATGCACGGGTCAAGGCGGTCTGGGATCAGCGCGATGTGCTGGATCTGACGCAGGAGCAGCAGCGCGTCCTGATGCTGACCCACCGCGGCTTTGTCCGTGGCGGCGCGGCGCTGGAAGGCGAGGCGGATACGCGGATGCAGCAGATCAAGGGGCGGTTGGCGACACTCGGCACTGAGTTCACTCAGAACTTGCTGGCTGATGAGCGCAGCTGGTTCATGGAGCTGACCGAAGAGGATCTGGAAGGCCTGCCGGAATTCGTGATCAGCGCGGCCCGTGCGGCGGGGCAGGAAATGGGCAAGGACGGTCCGGTTGTGACCTTGTCGCGGTCCTTGATCACGCCGTTCCTGCAGTTTTCCCCGCGCCGGGATCTGCGCGAGACAGCCTTTAACGCCTGGGCAGCCCGCGGTGCGGGCGGCGGCGAAACCGACAACCGCGCCATTGCAGCGGAAACTCTGCAGCTGCGCGAAGAGCGTGCCCGGCTATTGGGGTATAAGAATTTCGCTGCCTACAAACTGGAAACCGAAATGGCCAGGACGCCGGACGCGGTACGCGGCTTGCTGATGGATGTCTGGGGCCCGGCCAAGGCCCGCGCCGATGAAGACGCCAAGGTCCTGACCGCGATGATGCAGGCGGACGGCATCAACGGTGACCTGGAACCTTGGGACTGGCGCTACTACGCCGGGAAACGCCGCAAGGCCGAGCACGATCTGGATGAAGCGGCGCTGAAACCTTACCTGCAGCTTGACCGGATGATCGAGGCCGTCTTTGCCTGCGCAAACCGTCTGTTCGGGTTGGAGTTCGCGCCGCTGGACGTGCCGCTCTACCACCCGGATTGCCGCGCTTGGGCGGTGACCCGGAACGGTGCCCATGTGGCGGTCTTCATCGGCGACTATTTTGCCCGCGGTTCCAAACGCTCGGGCGCTTGGTGTTCGGCAATGCGCCAGCAGGCGAAATTCCCGCAGGTACAGGCGCCGGTGGTGATCAACGTCTGCAACTTCGCCAAGGGCGACCCGGCGCTGCTGTCCTGGGACGACGCCCGCACCCTGTTTCATGAGTTCGGCCACGCGCTGCATCAAATGCTGTCGGATGTGACCTATGAAAGCATCTCGGGCACCTCGGTCGCGCGTGATTTTGTCGAATTGCCGAGCCAGCTGTATGAACACTGGCTGGAAGTGCCGGAGGTGCTGCAGGAATTTGCCACCCATGCGGAAACCGGCGAACCGATGCCGCAGGAGATGCTGGAGAAGGTGCTGGGTGCCGCCAACTTCGACATGGGGTTCCAGACGGTGGAATACGTCGCCTCCGCCCTGGTGGATCTGGCCTTTCACGACGGTCCTGCGCCTTCCGACCCTATGGCAAAGCAAGCTGAAGTGCTCGCAGAACTCGGGATGCCGCGGGCGATTATCATGCGTCACGCCACCCCGCATTTCGCCCATGTCTTTGCCGGCGACGGCTATTCCTCGGGCTATTACAGCTACATGTGGTCTGAGGTGATGGATGCTGATGCCTTTGCGGCTTTTGAGGAAGCAGGCGGTGCCTTTGATGCCGAACGCGCTAAGGCGTTGGAGGCGCATATTCTATCCACTGGCGGTTCGGTTGACCCGGCTGAGCTTTACACGGCGTTCCGCGGGCGGTTGCCCGGTGTGGAAGCGCTGCTGCAAGGCCGCGGCTTGACCGCACAATAGCCGGCATTGCGCAGGGCGATGCCCCTGAACTGGGTATTTAGGACCAGAAAGAAGCGATAGACCCCGGGCTTCTTTCTGGTCGAAAATACTCTGGGGGAATGCGCCGTCAGGCGCAGGGGGCAAAGCCCCGCCCTAATAACCGAGGTTGCGGTCCACCAAATGCAGCAGCGGCTCTCCAGCCTCGGCGCGGCGGATGTTCTCGGCGATCACTTCGGCAGCGGTGCTTTCGCGGGTTTCCGAGGCGATATGCGGAGTCACTGTCACATTGGGGTGCGCCCAAAAGGGATGCTCCGGCGGCAGCGGCTCAACGCGGAACACATCCAGAGTTGCGTGCCCGATCCGGCCGTTGCCGAGTGCCGCCAGCAGGGCGTCATCATCTATCAGCGGTCCGCGGCCAGGGTTGATGATCTTTGCCCCCTTGGGCAGCCAGCCAAGCGTCTCGGCATTCAGCGTGTTTTCGGTGGCGGGTGTATCGGGCAGCAGTAGGACCACAATTTCCGCTTGCGCCAGCGCGTCCTTCATACCCTTAGGCCCGGCGTGGCAGGTGATGCCTTCGATTTCTTTTTGCGACCGGCTCCAGCCCGATACTTGAAACCCCAGGGCTGACAGCGCACTGGCCGAAGCAGTTCCAAGGGCGCCCAGACCCAATACGGTCACATGGCGGTCCTTGGCCAGGGGCGGCGCCTTTGGTTCCCATTGCCCGTTTTGCCCAAGGATATGCGCATCCATTCCAAGGTGATAGCGCAGAGTGTGGCCAACCACCCATTCGGTCATGCCCTGCTCCAGCCCGCTATCCACCATCCGCGTGAGCGGCACGGAGGCAGGCACGGCGGGCACGACCTTTTCCACACCCGCCCAAAGGCTCAGCACGGCCTTTAAGCGATCAAAGCGGGTGAAGTCGCTGATGGGTCCGCTGGGCGCAAAGACGATGTAATCCACATCTTCCGGAGCGAAACCATTACGCAGTTCGGCATCCAGACCCAAACGGGCGAATTCCGCGTTCAGCAGCGGCTGGTAAACGGGCCATGCATCGGCGCGGCCGGCAAACAGGACATTGGCGGTCATGGAAACTCCCTGATCTTCAGCGCGAGGATTGGCGCGGGCGGTGGATATGGGCGCTTTGCACAATGCCGAAGGCCCCGAGCAGCACAAGCATTGCCGAGCCGCCGTATGAGACCATCGGCAGCGGCACGCCGACCACTGGTGCCAGACCCATCACCATCGACATGTTGACGGCAAAGAACAGGAAAAAGGTGATGGCAATGCCCAGGATCACCAGCGAAGAAAACCGGTCCTTGGCGGCAATCGCCGAGGCAATGCAGAACAGGATGATCAGCATGTAAATGAACAGCAGGGTAACGCCGCCGATGAAGCCGAACTCCTCCGCCAGGGTGGTAAAGATGAAGTCGGTGTGTTTCTCCGGCAGGAAGTTCAGCCGCGATTGCGTGCCCTGCATGAAGCCCCGTCCGGACCAGCCGCCGGATCCCAGCGCAATCTGCGACTGGGTGATGTGGTAGCCCGCGCCTAAGGGATCCTGCGAGGGGTCCATAAAAGTGTCGATGCGGCGGAACTGGTAGTCCTTCAACAACTGCCAGTCGGTGCCGCGGCTTTGAAATACCGCGCTGACCAGCCCCGCGCCGGCTGCGATCACCGCCACGAAATAAGCCCAATGCACGCCCGCAAGGAACATCACCCCGCCGCCGGCCGCCATCAGCAGGATCGAGGTGCCAAGGTCCGGCTGTTTCAGCACCAGCGCCGTTGGCACCAGGATCAGCGCCACCGGCAGCAGCACCCACATGGGCCGCGAGGTCTTCTCGGCAGGCAGCCAGTCGTAATAGGCCGCCAGCAGCATTACCAAGGCGATCTTGGTCACCTCTGAGGGTTGCAGCCGCATGAAACCGATGTCGATCCAGCGCTGTGCGCCCATGCCCACGGTGCCGAACAGCTCCACCGCGACCAGCAGCGCCAAGGATCCCAAATAGGCCAGCACCGACACATTGCGCCAGAACCAGATCGGGATCATCGCCACCACAAACATGACGCCCAGGCCCAGGGCAAAGCGTTTGACCTGCGGCTCGACCCAGGGGCTGAAGGATCCGCCGGCCACCGAATAGAGCATCAGAAAGCCGACGCTGGACACCGTGATCAGCAGCAGTGTCAGCCCCCAGTTCAAATACAGTATCTTGCGCAGGCCGGAGGGCGTCGATTTGGCGTGATACTCCAGATAGCTCATGCCTTGCTGCTCCTGCTGCCCAAGGGGCGCTTGACGCGCTCGCGCTCCAGCCGCTCCTGCTGTGCCTTGATGCGGCTGCGGTCCCCTTTGGGGTAGGCCTCCAGCGGCGGGGTGCCATCGTAAAGCGCCTGCAGCAGCACGTCGCGGGCAATCGGCGCAGCGGCTCTGGAGCCGCCGCCGCCATGTTCAACCACCACAGCCACCGCGTATTTCGGCTTATCATAGGGAGCAAAACAGACGTACAGCGCATGGTCGCGCCGGTCCCAGGGCAGATCCTCGTTGCGGATCACCCCTGCGGCCCGTTCGGCGGCGGTGATGTTGCGCACCTGGCTGGTGCCGCTTTTGCCGGCCATCCGTATGTTGTCAGCGATGATGCGGGAGCGGTAGCCGGTGCCCCGGCGGTCGTTGCTGACCGAATACATGCCGCGCCGCACCATGCGCAGGCTGTTTTCGCTGACATCCAAAGGGTCGCCCGCGCCGCTGGGCAGTTCCACCCCGTCGAGCGATTTCAGCAGCCGCGGCGTTACACTGCGTCCGGTGGCGATCCGTGCGGTCATCACCGCCAGCTGCAACGGCGAAGCGAGGGTGAAGCCCTGGCCGATCGAGGAGTTTGCGGTGTCGCCGATCAGCCAGTCCTTGCCATAGGAACGTGCTTTCCATTCCTTGGTCGGCGTAATCCCCTGAGCCACAGCCGACATCGGCAAATCGTGCCTGATGCCCAGCCCGAATTTGTTGGCCATCGCCGAGATATTGTCGATCCCGGTCTTGATCGCCACGTCGTAGTAATAAACATCGCAGGACCGTTTCAGCGAAGTGTTGAGGTCCACATGCCCGTGGCCTGCCCGTTTCCAGCAATGGAAGCGGCGGCCGGCAACTTTCAGATGGCCCGGGCACCAAACAGTTTCCTCCGGCCCGATTACACCCTGTTCCAGCGCTGCCAGCGCCGTGATCATCTTGAAGGTGGAGCCGGGCGGGTAGGTGCCCTGCACGGTTTTGTTGGACAGGGGCCTATAGTTGTCCTCGGTCAGCATCCGGTAGTCAGCGACTGAGATGCCCCGCACAAACAGATTGGGGTCGAAACTGGGAGAAGAGCAGATCGCGCGGATATCGCCGTCTTCGCAGTCAATCACCACCGCTGCGGCGCTTTCCCGGCCCAGCCGGGCCTGCACGTAGTTTTGCAGCTCAGCGTCAGTGGTCAGCTGCATGTCTGCACCGGAAATACCCTCGCGCCGGTCCAGTTCACGCATTACCCGGCCGGTGGCGTTCACTTCCACCCGCTTGGCGCCGGCCTTGCCGCGCAGCACGTCTTCGCGCTTGGCCTCAAATCCAACCTTGCCGATCTGGAAACGCGGGATCAGCAGCACCGGCTCGGGGTCTTCCATCTTGCTCAGGTCATAGTCGGACACCGGCCCGACATAGCCCACTACATGCGCGAAATCACCAAGCTGCGGATAAATCCGCGTCAGGCCGACCTCGGGGGTTACACCCGGCAGGGCGGGGGCGTTCACCGCCACCTTGGAGATATCCTCCCAGCCGATCCGGTCGGCCAGAGTGATCGGCAGGAATGGCGGCGACCGCCGCATCTCGGTGCGGGCGCGCTCCAGGTCTTCCGGGTCCAGCGGCAGCAGGCTCGACAGTTTATCAATCACCGCCTCCACATCGCCGGCGTCCTCGGGTACCACGGTAATCCTGTAGGAGGGGGAGTTCTGCGCGATGATCAATCCGTTGCGGTCGAAGATCTGCCCGCGGGCAGGCGGCAGCAGGCGGATGTTGATCCGGTTTTCTTCGGCCAGCAGGCGGAATTCATCCGCTTGATCCACCTGCAGAAAGCGCATCCTTGCTGCCAGCCCGCCGGCAAAGGCCACCTGCAGCCCGCCCAGCAGCAGTGCCCGCCGGGTCATCTTGCCATGAGAGACGTCCAGATCCTTGGAATTGCGTTTCATCGGCGGCTCATCAGGGTTTCGGCTTCGGAAGGGGACAATTTGCGCACACCCAGAATAGCCTGGCTGACCCAAACTGCCAGCGGATAGGCAGCGATGGTCATCACAATCTGGATCACGGTCAGGCTAAGCGGCGCTTGCGCCACGCCAAAAACCACAAGAACCAGCCGGTTCAAAACGGCCATCCCGATCAGGGTCACGCCGGCTGCCAGCCATTCGCTGACGAAGGTGCTTTCCCGGTGCGGGGCCGCACGCGCCTTTAGAAACTCGCAGGCCAGCACTGTCAGCAACGCCAGCAATCCAGGCGGGCGATGAAACAGCAGATCGGCCAGCAGCATGACCAGCGCAATCGACAGCGCAGGCACAAAATCGGGCCGCCGCAGCGACCAGGTGATTGCCAGCAGCAGCAGGAAATCCGGCGGCGCCCAGAACCTCGGCTCGGTGTTCAACGGCAGCAGATGAAAAAACATGATCAGCAGCGCCAGCGCGGGAAAGGCTGCGCGCATAGCCCAGATCCGGGCGGGCGAGGTATTAGCCATTGCCGGCCTCAGCAGTGCCTTCGGCGCTGCCGCCGCCCAGCCCTTCGGGCCGCGGCTGCGGAACCGGATCACCCGGGGCTGCTCCGACCAGCCCGCCGGGATCCTGGATCACCTCGGTGCCGTGATGGCGCAGCACCCGCAGAAATTCCAGCCGGCTGTAATCGGCGGACAGCCGCACCCGCATCCGGCCCGAGCGGTCCTTGGCCACCTGGCCGATCAGCAGGCCCGCTGGAAACACCGATCCGTCACCGGAGGAGATCACCCGGTCGCCGGGCCGCACAAGGTCGGGATTTTCCAGAAAGCTCAGCACTGGCGCGGCGCTGTTGTCACCGGTGACAAGAGTTGTCTGTCCGGAGGGCTGAATGGTGGCGGGCACTGCGCTGGCGGCGTCGGTCAGCAGGATCACCCGCGCGGTGTCGTGCCCGGTGCCTGAAATCCGGCCCACCAGCCCGATCCCGTCCATCGCGGCCCAGCCGTCATGCACCCCGTCGCGGCTACCCACATTCAGCAGCACCGATTGCCGGAAGGGTGAACCGCTGTCGGCCATCACCACCCCGGTGATATAGGTAAGCTGCGGGTCCAGCCGCACGTTGTTGAAATCCAGCAGCCGGGCGTTTTCCTGTTCCAGCTGCAGTGCGGCCTCTTTCCAGGCCCGCATCTGCCGCAGTTCGCTGCGCAGCTCGCGGTTCTGCTCGGCCAGTCGCTGATAGCTTTGGAAATCGCGCATCAAGTTTACGGCGGCGGTGACCGGCACCATGGCCCAATCCATGCTGGGCACCACGCGGTCAGCCACCTGGGCGCGAAACCGTTCCACGCGCGGGCTGTCGATCCGCCAGACGATGAACACAGCAGCCAGGCACAGGCACAAAACCGCTGTCAGCAGACGCCGCAGCGGGGTTGCATAATCGTCGCGCTGTGACTTGTCCTTTGCCACGTCTCTCCTTCCAGCCGCCCCTCCAGCCCGTTGTCAGCTGGCGCCATTCAGGCGGTCAGGGGCGTTTAGCTGTCGTAGTCGATGGCGTGGGCCAGCTGCTTTTCATATTCCAGCGCCTTGCCGGTCCCCAGCGCCACGCAGTTGAGGCTTTCGTCGGCGATGGATACGGCCAGGCCGGTCTGTTCGCGCAGGGCCAGATCCAGATCACCCAAAAGCGCGCCGCCGCCGGTCAGCATCACGCCGCGGTCGACAATGTCGGCGGCCAGATCCGGCGGGGTGGTTTCCAGCGCGGTCATCACCGCCTCGCAAATCTGCTGCACCGGTTCGGCAAGCGCCTCGGCCACCTGGGCCTGGGAAATCTCGATTTCCTTCGGCACGCCATTCAGCAGGTCGCGGCCGCGGATCTGCATCGACTGGCCGCGGCCATCGTCGGGCATCCGGGCGGTACCGATTGAGGTCTTGATGCGTTCAGCGGTGGCTTCACCCACCAGCAGGTTCTGCTGGCGGCGCAGGTAGCTGATGATCGCTTCATCCATACGGTCGCCGCCGACGCGGACAGAACGGGCATAGACGATATCGCCCAATGACAGAACTGCCACCTCGGTGGTGCCGCCGCCGATGTCGACAACCATGTTGCCGGTCGGGTCGGTGATCGGCATGCCTGCACCGATGGCTGCGGCAATCGGTTCGGCAATCAGCCCGGCGCGGCGCGCACCAGCGGACAAAACCGACTGACGGATCGCACGCTTTTCAACCGGAGTGGCGCCATGCGGCACGCAGACGATGATCTTGGGCTTGGAGAAGGTCGAGCGTTTATGCACCTTGCGGATGAAATGCTTGATCATTTCTTCGGCAGTGTCGAAATCGGCAATCACGCCTTCGCGCATCGGGCGGATCGCCTCGATCGAGCCGGGGGTGCGGCCCAGCATCAGCTTGGCGTCTTCGCCCACGGCCAGCACCTTTTTGACGCCATCCTTGACGTGATAGGCCACCACCGACGGTTCGGAAAGGATGACACCGCGGCCCTTGACGTAAACCAGCGTGTTCGCAGTGCCGAGGTCGATGGCCATGTCCGAAGAGAACAGACCGCCCAAGTTTCCGAAAAGCGCCATATAGAAGGGATCCTGTGAGTGCTGTCATTTTTACCTTAGGCGACTCCCGGTGGGGCCGCCAGCACCAACCTTATAAGCGGCAGTGCAGTGCCGCGAAAGGGCGTATTATGGTGAAACAGCGCCTTTCCGCCAAGTCCACGGCGTCATTACAGGCCCCGTCCAAGCGGTCAGGCCAGGATGGGCGCAGAAGCCCGCCTGGGCGGGCAGCAGCGGGATCAGGTCAACTGGAGAAAATCCGCTTCATTTCAGTGTCAAAATGCGACCAGGTCAGGCTGGCGCTGTTGCCGGCATAACCCTCATAATAGGATTTGCCGCTGGAGGTCGGCAGCCCGGCCCAGATCTTGGCCAGGTTCAGCATGAAGGTCTTGCGCGGCATTTCAGCTTGCAGAAAAGCGCTGTAGCCGGCTTCTTCGATCAGCTGATGCGCCAGCTGATCCTGCAGTTCGGGCGAAAAGCGGGCCTGCGGTTTCACACCCTGATGCTTGACCAGCCGCCGGAAGGTTGCGGGGATCAGCTGGTAGCGCCCGATGGCATGGGGCTGTCCCGGCGTTGCTTTGATCCAGGCGTTGATCTCGGCAACGGTCATCTGCGTGGGTTTCTTTGGCGGCTTGCGTTTGGCGCCGTGCTGCACGGCATCATAATTTGCCTTGCCCGCCTCGGCGCTGGCGATCAGCGTCAGCAGGCGGCTTACGCTTGGCGGCGCGCTGAGAAGCGGGGCGAACAGGCTGCCGCCGCTGCGGCCGCGGAACAGGCTGGCGGCTCCGGGATCAAGCGAGACCGCGCCGCGCCCGGGATCTGCACCAGGCAGCGTATCGGGTAAAATGCTGGCCAGCGCCTGAGGCGCCGGGCCCGGCGCTGCGCCGGGCTGGGGGGCAGAAGCCTTGTGCAGGAAGAACTGGTTGCCAACCAGCGAATACCCCTGTGCGCTGACGGCCCCTGCGGCGCACAGCAGCATAGCCAGAAATGTAAGGAAGAGGGCAACGGCGCTCGTTCTGAGGGGCATAGGGACCTGCATTCTGCGGTATCTCGACTGGCTGCAGTCTGCCCCATCGGGGTTGAGATTCCGTTTATCCTGCGTCCGCTGCCCCTTCCGCCCTGCGGTAATTGCCGCTAGAGGGGGCCTATGCTCTCTTATCAGCACATATACCACGCCGGGAATCTGGCCGATGTCCAAAAGCATGCGCTGCTTGCCTGGATGCTGGCCTATCTCACCCGCAAGGACAAACCGCTCAGTTATATTGAGACTCATGCAGGCCGGGGTCTCTATCGGCTGGACGCGGCTGAGGCGGTCAAGACCGGCGAGGCGGAGCAGGGCATCACCCGCATTCTGGCGGACCAGGGCCTGGCTGCGGATCACCCGCTGCACCACGCCCTGACGGAAACCCGCAATCGGCATGGCGGGGCTGCCTATCCAGGGTCGCCGCTGGTTGCGGCCGCTTTGCTGCGCCCGGGCGATGCGATGCATTTTGCCGAACTGCACCCGCAGGAACATGCCGCCCTGCGCGCCGCGCTGAGACCCTGGAAAGCCAAGGTGCATCAGCAAGACGGGTTTGAGCTGGCCATGTCACTGGCGCCGCCAGCACCCCGCCGCGGCCTCATGCTGATCGACCCCAGCTACGAGATCAAAACCGACTATGCCCGCATTCCCGGCATCATCGGCCAGCTGCACAAGAAGTGGAATGTGGGGATCATCGCCTTGTGGTATCCGATCCTAAAGGACGGTGCGCACCGGCAGATGCTGACAGCGCTGGAGGCGCAAGACCTGCCTGGTGCCCTTCGCCATGAGGTTTCCTTTCCGCCGGTCCGTGACGGGCACCGGATGATTGGCAGCGGCATGTTTGTGGTCAACGCTCCCTTTGGCATCGAAGAAGAAGCTGCCCGGCTGTCGGCGCTGTTTGAGGGGATTTCCCGCAAGTAACCGCGCACCACCCGATCTGTGCGGCCAGAGGTTTCGCATAGAACAAGAAAGGGCGCCGCAGCGGGCGCCCTTTGTTTGTACTGTCCAGCCAGCAGTGGCTTAGGCGAGGTCTTTATAGGAAATCTCGCGGGTGTCAGCGCCTTCGCCAACCCGGCCACGGCGCACGATCAGGCGGTTCAGCGCGTTCACATAGGCCTTGGCAGACGCCACCACCGTATCGGTATTGGCGCTTTCGCCGGTGGCGATGATGCCGTCTTCTTCCAGCCGCACCGACACTGTTGCCTGCGCATCGGTGCCTTCGGTCACCGCATGCACCTGATACAGCTGCAGCCGGGCAGAGTTCGGGTGGATCATGCGGATCGCCTTGAAGGTCGCATCAACCGGGCCGTCGCCCTCAGCCGTCTCGGTGACGTCCTTGCCGTCGATCTCCATCTCGACTGTAGATTCTGCCGGGCCGCCGGTGCCGCAGACCACTTTCATGGAAACGATCTTGAGGTAGTCGTTCTCGGCGTCTACCCCGGTGCGCATCAACGCGATGAGGTCGTCGTCAAACACCTCTTTCTTGCGGTCGGCCAGTTCCTTGAAGCGGACAAAGACATCCTTCAGCTGGTTGTCGCCAACTTCATAGCCAAGATGCTCCAGCTTATCACGCAGCGCGGCGCGGCCGGAATGTTTGCCAAGCGGCAGCGAAGTGCCGGAGAGGCCCACGTCCTCGGGCCGCATAATTTCAAAGTTTTCGCGGTTCTTCAGCATGCCGTCCTGGTGGATGCCCGACTCGTGCGCAAAGGCGTTCTTGCCGACAATCGCCTTGTTCGGCTGCACCACAAAGCCGGAGACAGTCGAAACCCGGCGCGAGATATGCATGATCTTGGTGGTGTCGATGCCGGTGTGCCAGGGCATGATGTCATTGCGCGTCTTCAGCGCCATCACCACCTCTTCCAGCGCGGTGTTGCCGGCACGCTCGCCCAGGCCGTTGATGGTGCATTCGATCTGGCGCGCACCACCCGCAACCGCGGCCAGCGCATTGGCGGTCGCCATGCCCAGGTCGTTGTGGCAATGGGTGGCAAAGATCACCTCGTCAGCACCAGGCACGGTTTCGATCAGGCGTTTGATCAGGTCGGCCGACTCCATCGGCGCGGTATAGCCCACAGTGTCGGGGATGTTGATGGTGGTGGCGCCGGCCTTGATCGCGATCTCGATCACCCGGCACAGGTAGTCCCACTCGGTCCGGGTCGCATCCATCGGCGACCACTGCACGTTGTCCACCAGATTGCGGGCGTGAGTGACCGTCTCATGGATCTTGTCGGCCATCTCATCCATGGTCAGGTTCGGGATGGCGCGGTGCAGGGCCGAGGTGCCGATAAAGGTATGGATGCGCGGCTGCGCGGCCTTGCGCACGGCCTCGGCGCAGCGGTCGATATCCTTAAAACTGGCGCGTGCCAGGCCGCAGATCACCGAATTCTTGGAGCGTTCCGCAATCTCGGACACCGCGCGGAAATCGCCCTCAGACGCAATCGGGAAGCCGGCCTCGATGATGTCCACGCCCATATCGTCCAGAAGCCCGGCAATCTCCAGCTTCTCGTCATGGGTCATGGTGGCGCCGGGGCTTTGTTCGCCGTCGCGCAGGGTTGTGTCGAAAATGACAACACGGGATTTGTCGCCGGAATTTGCGCCGGCAGTCGGGGAATTATTGGTCATGTCGGTATCTCTTGTCTCTGTCCTAAGCCCTTTGGGGCATCATAAGCCTATCGTGGCGCGCGTGCGGCAATCCTCTGAGCGGGCGCGCCGGAAGGGCACGCTCAGAGGCGGGCTAGGATCAGTAGGGCGCGCAGAGCGGCACCGCGGGACGCGGTGGCGGCAAGGGGGATATCTGCGCAAATGGTCATGCAGGGATTTATACAGAGGCAATGGTAAATGAAAAGCCCATAGGCAGAGAATTTCAGCTTTGTGCCACGATCCGGCGCAGCGCTCCAATTTGGCCGGGCAGGACATCGGGCTGGCTTTGGCAAAATCCGATCAGCAGCCCCTGGGATTGCTTGGCCGGATCATGCGGCGACAAAGGCCGGACGGCGTAGCCCGCTTTGGCAGCATTGCGGCAGATCCGCGTGTCACTGTGTCCGTCTGCCAAGTGAAAGGCGATCTGCATCCCGGCATTGTGGCGCTGGAAGGAACCCAAATCCTCAGGCCATGCGGCCAGCGCCTCTGCCGCGGCAGCATAACGTTCGGCATAGAGCCTGCGGGCGCGGCGGATGTGGCGGTCGTACTGCCCCGAGGCCATGAACTCGGCCAGGGGCCGCTGTGCGGTGATCGCGGCGCCTGCACTGGGATGGATGAACCGGGCGCGGAACTGCGGCACCAGCGCGGGCGGCAGGATCGCATATCCCAGCCGCAAAGCGTGGGAGAATGTCTTGGAAAACGTGCCTGCGTAAATGCAGCGCCCCTCGCGGTCGAGCGCGGCCATGGCGGGAACCGGCTGCCCGGCATAGCGGAACTCACTGTCGAAATCATCCTCGATAATCCAGCCGTCCCGGTCCTTGGCCGCTTGCAGAAAGGCCTGCCGCTGCGGAACGGGCAGGGTGCCGCCGAGGGGAAACTGATGCGACGGGGTCAGCAGCGTGACCTTGGCCATCTGCGGCGGCACTTCCGCGCCGCGTTCCCCGGCCCGCAGCCAGCGCACCTCCCAGCCGCGCGACAGGGCAAACCGCTGCGTCGGGGTGAAACCGGGTGCCTCCAGCGCGATGTCTTCGCCGCCAACCAGGAAATCCATCGTCAGCTCCAGCGCTTCGCGGGCGCCGCTGGTGACCAGAACCTGTTCGGCACTGCAGTCGATCCCGCGCCAGCGGGCGGCATATGCAGCAATCTCGCGGCGCAGCTCAGGATCGCCAAAAGCATCTTCCTGGTGACTGAGGCTAAGCGGATCCATCCTTGCCGCACGTGAAACACAGCGCGCCCAGGACCGCGCCGGAAACACCGCCGGATCCGGCGCGCCGGGCAGCAGCATCCCCGGGGCTGGCGCTGTCACCGTCGGCAGAGGCCGGGACGGGGCCGCCGGCGGGCGGATCGGGGCGACATCGCAGACAAAGATCCCCGCGCCGCGCCGGGGTTCGGCGAACCCCTCGGCCACCAATTGATCATAGGCCGTCACCACAGTGGATCGTGCCACCCCCAGATCCTGCGCCAGCGCCCGCGATGACGGCAGCCGGGCGCCGATAGCCAGGCTGCCTTCACTGATCCGCCCGCGCAGTGCGGTGACG
Organism: Leisingera sp. MMG026; assembly: GCF_021654205.1. Lineage (NCBI taxonomy): Bacteria > Pseudomonadati > Pseudomonadota > Alphaproteobacteria > Rhodobacterales > Roseobacteraceae > Leisingera > Leisingera sp. MMG026. The sequence goes on from NZ_JAKFZM010000006.1 coordinate 104,603, forward strand.
ATCTGCTGATACAGCGGTTCAGCATTTTCACCGGAGAGCATACCGGACAGATCAATCATAGTGGACTGCTCATTTTGCAAGGAACTGGAGCTTAATCATAGGCCAATTTGCGCATAGCTGTCGTGAAAAGACAATCAGCAACAAGAGATCAGCCGATGAGCCAGTCCGATGTGGAAACCGCCTTGAAATCCGAACGCAGCCGTCTGCGCCGCGCGCATGAACGCGGGGTATACGACCGCGAAGCCGTGTATCAGGTGCTGGATGCCATGCCGCTTGGCCATATCGGCTATCAGATCAATGGCAGCACATCGGTTCTGCCGACGCTGCAGTGGCGCGAGGGCGATCACGTCTATTGGCACGGTTCCGCAGCCAGCCGCGCCATCCGCGCGATGGAAGGGGCCGAGGTCTGCCTGACTGTCACCTGCATGGATGGCTATGTGCTGGCGCGCTCGGCCTTTCACCACTCGGTCAATTTCCGCTCTGCCATGCTGTTTGGGGTGGCTGAGAAAGTGACGGATGAAGACGCCAAGGCTGCTAGCCTCAAGACGATGGTGGACCACATCTTCCCCGGCCGCTGGGAGGCTTTGCGCCCGATGACCAGCCAGGAGCTGAAAGCAACAGCCCTGCTGCGAATGCCGATCGAGGAAGGCGCCGCCAAGGTCCGGTCCGGCCCGCCCAAGGACGACGAGGAGGATTACGCGCTGCCGATCTGGGCCGGGGTGGTGCCGATGGCACTGGAGCTGAAGCCGCCGCAGCCGGACCCTGCCAATCTGGAAGGCGTGGCGATGCCCGACCACCTGAGCCGCATCCGCATTGGCTGAAACGAAAAGGCGCGCCACTCCGGCGCGCCTGAATTCCGGCCCGGAATTCCCGCCAGGCTTACTCGGTCTGCGCGGCGTCCCCGGCCTCGCGGCTCACCAGCGCGCCGTTTTCCCAGGTGCCGTCCGCCTGCTGGCCGCTGGCGTATTTCATCGTGCCCGGCCCCTGCCGCTTGCCGTTGACAAAGCTGCCCTCATAGACGTCGCCGTTGGCATAGGTCGCGACACCGTCGCCAAAGATCTTACCCTCTTGCCAGCTGCCCTCGTAGACGAAGCCGTCGGGCATTTCGATCTTGCCCTGACCGTGCCGCTGGCTGTCCGCAAACGCACCAGTATAGACCGAGCCGTCGGCATAGGTCACCTTGGCGTCGCCATGGCGCTGCCCGTTCTGCCAGCCGCCCTCATAGCGGTAACCGTCGGCATAGGTCATGACACCCTGGCCGTGGTTCTTGGCATTCTGGAAATCCCCGGAATAGGTGATGCCGTTGGGATAGGTCGCGGTGCCTTTGCCTTCGATCACGCCGGCCATCCAAGCGCCTTGGTAGGTAGAGCCGTCGGGATAGGTGATCTTGCCCTGACCCTCAGCCAGGTCGTCCCGGAAGTCACCCTCATAAACCGACCCGTCCGGATAGACCGCTTTGCCTTTGCCTTCGATCTGTCCCTTCACCCATTCGCCGGTATAGGTGTAGCCGTCTTTCTCGGTGAAAGTGCCCATGCCGTGGCGCTGATCGTCCAGGAAATCGCCGGCGTAGACATCGCCGTTGGCATAGGTCTGCTTGCCGGTGCCATGACGGCGGCCGTTTTGCAGCTCGCCTTCGTAGATATCGCCGTTGGGCTGCATCAGGCGGCCGGTGCCATGCATTTGGCTTGCGGCCCATTCGCCCTCGTAGACCAGCCCGTCCGAGGTCTCCAGCTTGCCTTGGCCCTGCAACTGGCCGTCAGCCACAGCGCCCGCATAAACAGTGCCCTCGCCGTAGGTGATCTTGGCCTGGCCTTGCTGGCGGCCCGCAACCCAATCGCCATCATAGGAATAGCCGTCGGGGGAGGACATTGCGCCCTTGCCGTGCCGCTTACCATCGGCAAAGCTGCCGTGATACCGCACGCCGCTGGCATAGACCGAGGTGCCGTCGCCGTGGATTTGCCCATCCTGCCAGCCGCCCTCATAGGTGCTGCCGTCGGCGCGGGTCAGTTTGCCCAGCCCGTGCGGCTTGCCTTGCGCAAACCCGCCCTCATAGACCGAGCCGTCCGGAAAGCGCGCCACGCCTTGGCCGCGCACTTCACCATCGACCCATTCACCGGTGTATTCATAGCCGCTTGGCAGCTTGTAAGTGCCGGTGCCATGCTGCAGCCCGCCCCTGAAGGTGCCTTGGTAGACACCGCCGATTTCGTCCTGGGTGGTTATGACGTCACTCTCCTGGGCCAGCGCCGGTGCGGCCAGTGCCAGAAGTGTGGTAAGCGCGAATGCGGTGCCGAAACGGGTCATTGAAACCTCTGCCTGCCCAGGAATTACGGTGCTGCTGCCATAGTGGGTTGCTCGCCCGGAAACTAAGCTACCGCAGGCGGGGCCGCAATGTCTTTTACCCGGCCTCCGCGCCTTGCTCTTTTACTTGGCGGTCAATCTGGTAAATGGCTCTGAGTGAGTTTTGCAAAGGGCCCAAGCAGCATGGCAGACCGTTTCCGCGTGACACTGGCGCAGCTGAACCCAACCGTGGGCGATCTGGCGGGCAATGCCGCCAAGGCCAAAGCCGCCTGGGAGGAGGGCCGCACCGCCGGCGCCGATCTGGTGGCGCTGCCGGAAATGTTCATCACCGGCTACAACACCCAGGATCTGGTGATGAAACCGGCCTTTCATACGGCGGCCATCGCCGAAGTTGAAAGGCTGGCAGCAGACTGTGCCGATGGTCCCGCGCTGGCAATCGGCGGCCCCTGGATCGAGGGCGGGCGGCTCTATAATGCCTACCTGATCCTCAAGGGCGGCAAGATCGCATCGCGCAGCCTCAAGCACCACCTGCCCAATGAAACTGTGTTCGACGAGGTGCGGATTTTTGATGCCGGCCCCTTGGGCGGTCCCTATGCAGTCGGCAACACCCGTATCGGCTCACCTATCTGCGAGGATGGCTGGCACGAGGATGTCGCGGAAACCCTTGCCGAAACCGGTGCCGAATTTCTGCTGATCCCCAACGGCTCGCCCTATTTCCGCAACAAGATGGAGGTGCGTTTCAACCACATGGTGGCGCGCGCGGTCGAAACCCATTTGCCGGTGATCTACCTCAACATGGTCGGCGGCCAGGACGATCAGGTGTTTGATGGCGGCTCATTTGTGCTGAACCCGGGCGGCGCCCTGGCGCTGCAGATGCCGGTGTTTGACGAGGCTTATGCCCATCTCGACCTGGAGCGCACCGAAGACGGCTGGCGCGCGGTGGAGGGCGCTAAGGCGCATCTGCCGGACGCGTGGGAACAGGATTACCGGGTGATGGTCGAATCCTTGCGCGACTACATGGGCAAGACCGGCTTCAAGAAGGTGCTGCTGGGACTGTCCGGCGGTGTCGATTCGGCGATTGTCGCGGCGATTGCGGTGGATGCGCTGGGTGCCGAGAATGTCCGCTGCGTGATGCTGCCTTCGGAATACACCAGCCGGGAATCGCTGGAGGATGCCGAAGCCGTCGCAAAGGCGCTGGGCGTTCATTACGACTATGTGCCGATCTCCGAAGGCCGCGAAGCGATCACCAGCACGCTGGCGCCGCTGTTCGCAGGCATGGAGCCGGACCTGACCGAAGAAAACATCCAATCCCGCCTGCGCGGGCTGCTGCTGATGGCGATGTCCAACAAGTTCGGGGAAATGCTGCTGACCACCGGCAATAAATCCGAAGTCGCGGTGGGCTATGCCACCATCTACGGCGACATGAACGGCGGCTATAATCCGATCAAGGACATGTACAAAACCCGGGTGTTTGAGACCTGCCGCTGGCGCAACGCCAATCACCGCCCCTGGATGAAGGGCCCGGAGGGTGAGGTGATCCGCCCCAATGTGATCGACAAGCCGCCCAGTGCCGAGCTGCGCGAGGATCAGAAGGACAGCGACAGCCTGCCGGACTACCCTGAGCTGGACGCGATCCTGGATATTCTGGTCGATCAGGATGGTTCAATCTCAGATTGTGTTGCCGCCGGTTTCGACCGGGATGTGGCCAAACGGGTCGAGCATCTGGTTTACATCAGCGAATACAAACGCTTCCAGTCCGCGCCCGGCGCCCGCCTGACCCCAAGCGCGTTCTGGCTGGACCGGCGCTATCCGATCGTGAACCGCTGGCGCGACCCGTCCTGATTCAGGCGCTAACCCCTTGAGGGCGTAGATTTTTACAGTATCCAGGCCGCCGCTAAAGCCTTGCCCCGGTGTCGGCAACGCTCTGATATGCGGCGGAAAAATCACAATGCCGGAAACCAGCGCATGGCGCGTGCCTGCATGCTGGACCGGCGTTTCCGCAGCGGGCATAGATGCCCGCATGCCCGGACCAAAGCTGCCTCACTTTCAATCCGATCTGGCCCTGCCTAAGGCCGTCGACGCCGTTGTGATCGGCGGTGGTATCATTGGCGCAGCGACGGCTTTGGAACTGGCTGAACGCGGACATTCCGTGCTGTTGTGCGAAAAAGGCCAGATTGCAGCAGAGCAAAGCTCGCGCAACTGGGGGTGGGTGCGGATGTCCTGCCGCGATCCCCGCGAAATTCCGCTGATGGCCGAGGCGCTCAGGCTCTGGGAAGGGCTGGCCGAACGCACCGGCAAGGAAACCGGCTTTACCCGCTCCGGCATCCTCTACACTGCGGAAACCGCCATGCGCGAGGCACAGCTGGAGCGCTGGCTGCGCAATCTTGACAACTGGGGGCAGAACGCCCGTATGATCCGCAGTGACCAGATCGAGCAGCTGATGCCGGGCCATCAGACCAAGACCCGCAGCGCGCTGCTGACGCCGATAGACGGGCGGGCGGAGCCGCAATTGGCCACCCATGCCATCGCCACCGCAGCGCAGGCGGCAGGTGCCAAGGTGATGACCGAATGTGCCGTGCGCAGCGTTGAAACCGCTGCAGGCCGCATCAGCGGCGTGATGACCGAACGCGGCCGCGTGGCCTGTTCCACCGTGGTGGTGGCTGGCGGTGCCTGGTCGCGACTGTTCCTGGGCAATGCCGGTATCAACCTGCCGCAGCTCAAGGTTCTGAACTCGGTCCTGCGCACGTCGCCGGTGCAGGGCGGTCCGGAAACAGCCATCCGTGCCGCCAACCTTGGCCTGCGCAAGCGCGCTGACGGCGGCTACACCGTGGCCGATGCTCATGAAAACATTGTCGATATCGTGCCCGACAGTTTCCGGCTGGGTTGGAAATTCCTGCCCAGCTACCGCCAGGAATGGCGTGCGCTGCAGTTCCGCCTGTCAGACCGCTGGCGCGAAGAGGCGGCGCAGGCCCGCCACTGGCAGCCGAACCAGACCACCCCGTTTGAATTGTGCCGGGTGCTGGACCCTGCGCCGTCGCAAAAGGCGCTGAAAAGCGGCTGGTCAACGGCGCAAAAGGCATTCCCAGTGCTGCAAGGCGCCGATGTGGTGCAAAGCTGGGGCGGGCTGATCGATGTCACTCCGGATGCGATCCCGGTGATCTCGCAGGCCGACGGTCTGCCGGGGCTGTTTGTTGCCACGGGCTTCTCCGGCCATGGTTTCGGCATTGGACCGGCGGCAGGTAAACTGGCCGCCGATCTGGTGACTGGCGACGCCCCCGTGGTGGATCCGTACGCCTTCCGCCTGTCGCGGTTTACGGACGGCAGCAGATACGGGCCGCAAACCGGCTATTGAACCGGGCCGCTCAGCCCATCAGCTGATAACTGACCGGCACATAGCGAAAGCCCTCGCCGCGTGTCTCGACAAAACCGGCGGCGGGGAAGGGCATGTGATATCCGATCATCGGCACCTTGTCGGCAGCCAGCATCCCCAGCACCCGCCGGCGCGACGCGCTGGCGGCCTCTGCATCGGCATCAAAACTGAACGCCCAGTCGGGCCGGGCAAAGCTGTAGACATAATGATTGGCCAGATCCGCCGTCAGCAACAGCTGCCGGTTGCCGCTTTCCAGCATGAAGCCCATATGCCCCGGCGTGTGGCCAAAGCTTGCCATCGCAGTGATCCCCGGCGCCACGCTGGCGCCGTCGTCAATGAATGTGGTTTTCTCTGCCAGCGGCGTCACATTGCTGGCTACCAGATCACCAACCCGGTTGCCTGCCTCCATCTGGGACCAGAAATTATACTCGGCAGATCCCATGATATAGCGGGCATTGGCAAAGGTGGGCGCACCGTCTGTCATCAGCCCGCCAATGTGGTCCGGGTGCATATGGGTGATCACAACCACATTGATCTGGTCCGGGGTGACTCCGGCTGCGGCCAGCGCCTTGGCAATACCGCCTGCGCCAAGCCCGGTATCAAACAGCACCAGCTCCGCCCCGGTATCCACCAGCGTAGGCGTGAAGTAGAATTGCAGTGTTTCTGCTGAGACGAAGTTCTCAGCAGAAACTTCGGCAAACTCCGCATCACTGGCCGCCGGGCCAAACAGCGGTTTCGGTCCGTCACGCAAGGATGAGGCATCCAGCAGCGTGGTGACCGGCATCTCGCCCAGCTTGAATGTATGGGCAATGGGTGCTTCGGCGCGGCCGCCGTGGGCGCCGGCCAGAAGCGGTGTTGCGGTAGCGGCAAGGGGCAGGGCGGCGGCACCGGCCAGGGCCGCACGGCGGGACAGGGAAACAGTCATTTGGGAACCTCCAAGTTGCATTGGACTGCCCGCATCCTAGCGCCGCGTCGGCAGAGGACTGTAAACAATCCCGTGATGCGGGTTAGGATGCAGGCAGGAGGGCCCCCGCCATGAGCCAGAACAAGACCGTCCCGACCGGAGCAAGCGTTGCAGATTTCCTTGCCACGGTTGAACCAGAGCGCAAGGCGGCAGAAGCACAAGAGCTGGATGCCCTGTTCCGCCAAACCACCGGTTTTATGCCGCAGATGTGGGGGCCTTCCATCATCGGTTACGGGCGCTACCACTACCGCTATGCCACGGGACGCGAGGGAGACTTCCTCGCCACCGGCTTCTCGCCACGCAAGGCGCGCCATTCGATCTACATCATGCCGGGCTATCAGGACTACGGCGCTATCCTGGCGCGCCTGGGTAAACACAAGCTGGGCAGAAGCTGTCTTTACGTGAACAAGCTGGCCGATATCGATCTGGAAGTCCTGGCTGAACTGATCCGCACCGGCCTGAAAGACCTCAACGCAATCTGGCCGGTGCAGCCAAGCTGACCCGCGCTTTCCTCTTGCCCCAAATATCCCCGCCGGAGGCACGCGCCGCGAGGCGCGTTAACCCTGCTGAAACTGGACAATCCGCCGCCCATGTGACAAGGCATCGGCAACAGGAGAACCGTGATGACCACCACCCGTTTTGCCCCGTCGCCGACCGGCTATATCCACGTCGGCAACCTACGCACCGCGCTGATGAACTACCTGATCGCCCGCAAGGCCGGCGGCACTTTCATCCTGCGCATTGACGACACCGACCCGGAGCGGTCCAAGGAAGAATACGTCGATGCCATCAAGCAGGACCTGGAATGGCTGGGCCTGACCTGGGACAAGGTGGAGCGCCAGTCCGAGCGTCTCGACCGCTATGTCGCAGCCGCGGACAAGCTGCGCGAAATCGGCTGTTTCTACGAGGCGTTCGAGACCCCGGTCGAGCTGGACCTGAAGCGCAAGAAACAGCTGAACATGGGCAAGCCGCCGGTCTATGACCGCGCTGCGCTGGCTCTGTCAGAGGACGAAAAAGCCGCTTTGCGCGCCGAGCGCGGCGATGGCGTCTGGCGCTTCAAGCTGGATCATCAGCGCATCGAATGGCCTGACGGCATTCTGGGCGATATCTCCATCGACGCGGCTTCGGTCTCGGACCCGGTGCTGATCCGCGGTGACGGCCAGTTCCTCTACACGCTGGCCTCGGTTGTCGATGACACCGAAATGGGCGTGACCAATGTGGTGCGCGGTTCGGACCATGTGACCAACACTGCCACTCAGATCCAGATCATCGAAGCGTTGGGCGGTACCGTACCGTCCTTTGCCCACCACTCGCTGCTGACCGGCCCGCAGGGCGAGGCGCTGTCCAAACGTTTGGGCACGCTTGCGTTGCGCGACCTGCGTGAAGCCGGGGTGCAGCCGATGGCGCTGCTGTCCTTGATGGCCCGCCTTGGTTCTTCCGACCCGGTGGAGCTGCGTTCGGAATTGGCCGGGCTGATCGATGGCTTCGACATCAACCGCTTTGGGGCAGCCCCCACCAAATTCGATGTCGAGGATCTCTATCCGCTGACCGCCCGCTACCTGCAGTCGCTGCCGCTGGAGGCGGTGCAAAGCCATGTAGACGCACTGGGCGTGCCTGCCGCGAAACAGGCAGCCTTCTGGGATGTGGCCAAGGAAAACATCACCACGCTGAAGGATCTGGCGGGCTGGTGGGAGCTGTGCCGCGACGGTGCCGAACCGCTGGTAGCCGACGAGGACAAGGCGTTCATCGCCGAAGCGATGGCGCTGCTGCCGGAAGGCCCGTATGACGCGGACAGCTGGAAGAACTGGACCACCGCAGTGAAAGAGGCGACCGGCCGCAAGGGCAAAGGCCTGTTCATGCCGCTGCGCAAGGCGGTCACCGGCATGGAGCGCGGCCCGGACATGTCGGCGCTTCTGGCGTTGATGGAAACTGTCCGCGCCCGCGGCTGATTGAGGTTCGCCAGAATTTAAAAAATAGGCGGCGCTTCAGGGGGCCGCCTATTTGCTATCGGGGGCTCCCGCCCGCCGGACCGGCATCAAAGATGCCGTGCCGCCGGTTGGGCCCGGCGCCGCGCGGAGGCGCGGCGCTGCACCGCTCCCATAGGGAGCGGTGCCATGCCCAACTGTGCAAAGCGCATATTTCATGCGCCGGAACAGGCGGGAGCACACCCTTTTGCCAGTCACAGGCCGCTTAGCCCCAGCTGCCATCCTTCAGTTCCCGGCACATTTCCGTGGCGGCTTTGGCCATATCCGGGTTCGGATGCTCGCCAAGCGCGTCCAGGGATTTTCCCATCCAGCGCATGACTGATGGGGCATCACTGCCGCAGCGGGCAATCGGGGGAAAGGCGCAGGCCAGCAGATGCTGTGCGGTGACCGGCGGGATGCAGACATTGGGAAAGGCAGCCTTGCGGGCGTCGCTGGTCTCATCCGCGGGCGTGTTCTCCCACAGCAACCGTTCCAGCCGGCCCATGACTTCAACCGCGGTGCCGGGGTCATTAACGCCGGGCGACAGCGCCTTTTGCGCGGTCTCTGCCAGCAATGTCAGGCCGAAAGACGGGTCCTGATCAAAGCTGCGTACATCCCCGATGTCGATCGCAGCTGAAGCCGCCTTGCAGAAGTCATTGTCCCCGGCGGTGGCCCAGGCCACCGGCTGGCCGCGCAGAATGTATTCGCCGGGAGCGCGCGCCAGGGTGATCTGCGTGCCGGCTTCCTCAGCCAGATCGTTCAGCTGGGTCAGCCCGGCAAAGCGGACAAAACCGCTCTTGGCGGCTGGGATATCAACGGCGTCGCCGGGTTTGGCCTCTTCACGTGCGCACAGCCCGCCCAGACAGGGTTTTTCCATCCGCGCGCGCAGGCTGGCGCGGGTGCGGATTTCGATCAGCCGCAGGGTGTGGTCCATGCTCCCAAGGCTCGACAGGTGATCAATCCAGCGCAGGATGGCGCCGACGATCAGAATCACCACGATGATGGTCAAGCCAAACACCACCAGCGCGCCTTCCGGCGTGTAATAGCGGGCCCGGAACAGGATCACCGCGCTCAGCGAATAGATGAATCCGCCCACAAAGGTTGCCAGAACCCGGTGGGTGACGGTGTCTTCCAGCAGCAGCCGGTAGACCCGCGGCGTCGCCATCGAGGCGGCGGTGCGGTAGGCGCTGACCATGACGTTGAGCGAAAAGGTGGTGACCGCCAGCATGCCCGACGCCAGGATCGTCAGCACCGGCAGCACTGCCTCGCGTCCGAATTCCTCGCTCAGACTGTCCGGCAGCAGCGGTTTCGCCAGCGGCGCCAGCAGCAAAGCCAACAAGGAAAAAAGGGAAATCAGAACAACTCTGAACCAGAGTTGCCGTGCAATCCGGCCGAGGTGCAGCAGCGCCTTTTCTATCATGACCCTGAGACTATCCGGCTGGCACCTGTACTGTCGATCAGTTCATCAAACAATTTACGCTCGGCCGCTGAAACCGGCTGGTGGCGCGGATAGCGCGGCGCGGCGCGGTCGTTCAGAACCGGGGCGTCCCAGCCATCGGTCGTTGCAACAAAGCCGTGCAGCCCGGCCTCGCCAAAGACCTGCAAATAGCCCTGCAGCACCACATCCAGATAGCTGAGCAGGATAGGGTGCCGCGCGGTGATGCCATTTTTGTTTTCCGCGGCAACGGCATAGACTGAAATTTCCGGCGCCCCGCCCAGCCCGTGCTGCACTGCACCTGATGCAGGCAGCCGATCATAGGCGAACTCGCGCTCATCCAGTGCGGCCCAGTCTGCTCCGGGCACTTCGGCAATCAGCCCGTCAATTTCGCTGTCTGCGCAGGGCACCGCCGACAGGAAGGCGACTTCGCGCAGGGCGGTATGAACCCAGGCCCGCCGCCAGCCGCGCAGCCGTGCCGGTGCCGCCCCGCCATAGGCATGCGTTGCCGTGTTCACCAGGCTGCCGTAGCCAAAGAAATATGGGGCTGTCATCCGCTCTGCCTATCGTTCGTGTTTCCGGTTATTGATGTATGTCAAACCGCTTTTTGCCGCCATGTGCAATAAGCGATGCACCATAGCTGCGGGAGCGACCCATGCGCATTACCAAAAGGACCAACATTGCCGTGCGGCTGCTGATGTATTGCGCCGCGCACAAAGACCGACTGGTGACCAAAGCCGAGATCGCGGAATGCTGCAATATCTCGGAAAACCACCTTGCGCAGGTGATCAACCAGCTGAGCCAGCTTGGCTATCTGGCGACCCAGCGGGGGCGCAATGGCGGTATGAACCTGGGCAAGCCCGCATTGGATATCCGGATCGGCGACGTGTTCCGCGATGTCGAAGGCGGCCTGCCGATGGTGGAGTGCTTTGCCGACGCGGACAACACCTGCCCGTTGACCGATGCCTGCCGTCTCAAGCTGGCACTGGCTGATGCGGCACAGGCGTTTTACACCTCGCTTGATGACATCACGCTGGAGGCATTGGTGTGCGACAACCACGACCTGTTGCGCATTTTGCAGCCGGTCTCCTGCGGCGCCCGCTAAGACCGCCGCAGCGCCGTTTATTCCCTTGCGCGCAGGATGCGGGCGGGCTTTGCCGCCAGCGGGCGCAGGGCAAAGGCCAGCCCGGCCAGCAGTGTTGTCAGCACCCCGCCTGAGATCACCATCAGCGCATTCGGCCAGATCACCGCATAGCTGGTCTCGAACACATAGGCATTGATCGCCCAGGCTCCGGCAATGCCCGCCGCCAGCGCCACCAGCCCGGCGGCGGCGCCCAGCAGGGCGGACCGCAGGGCAAAGCTCAGCAGGATCTGTTTGCGCGGCGCGCCCAGTGTTTTCAGCAGTGCTGCCTCATACCGGCGCGCAGGTTCTCCAGCCGCGGCGGTGCCCAGCAGTACCAGAAACCCGGTCAGCAGCGTTGCTGCGGCGCCATAGGCGGTGGCGGCGGCCAGCTGGCGTAGAATGTCCGCCACCCGGTCGATCGCATCACGCATCCGGATCGCGGTGATATTCGGCATTTCGCGGGCCAGATCGCGCAGGATTGCGGCCTCGGCCTGCTCTTCGGCATAGACGGTGGCGATGAAACTATGCGGCGCACCGGCCAGGGCGGACTCGTTCAGGACCATCACAAACCCCATGCCCGCGGTGGAGAAATCCACATTGCGGAAGCTGGTGATGGTGCCCGTGATGTCGCGGCCCAGGATGTTCAGCGTCAGCGTGTTGCCCAAGGACAGCCCCAGTTCCTCCGCCTCCTCGGCAGCAAAGCTGATCTGCGGCGCCCCGGCGTAATCCGCAGGCCACCATTCACCGGCGGTGACCTCGGTGCTGTCAGGCCGGGCTGCGGCATAGGTGATGCCGCGGTCGCCGCGTACCACCCAGTGGTCGCCTGCAACCTCAGTGGCGGGCTGGCCGTTGATGCGGGTCAGAACCCCGCGCAGCATCGGTGCGTTCTCTACCCGGGTCACAGCCGGGTCATTCTCGACCCGCTCCAGAAACCCGGGCATCTGGCTGCGCTGGATGTCGACAAAGAAATAACTGGGCGCCACATCCGGCAGGTTGCCCGCAATAGCGCGGCGCATGTTGCCGTCGATCTGGCCGATGGCGGCCAGCACTGTCAGGCCAAGACCCAGTGCCAGCACCGCAGGCACCGCACCGTCCCGCGCGCTGCCAATGGACGACAGCGCCCAGCGAAGGGCAGGCCGCCCCCGCGACGCGCCGGAACCGCGGCGTGCGAGAAAACCAATCCCCAGCGCCGCAACCAGCAGCACCATAAGCGCCCCCATCAGCCCGCCCGCTGTCCACAAGGTCAGCTGAGCCGAGCCGCTGAACCAGGCAGCCATCCCCACCAGTGCCCCCAATGCCAGCGCGGTCGCCAGCAGATAACGGGGCGCAGGCAGCCGGGTTTGGCTGGCAAAAGCATCCCGGAACAGCGAGGCGGCGCGGATGCGTTCCGCCCGCGCCAGCGGCCACAGGGCAAAGATGAAGGCGGTCAGGACGCCATAAATCGCCGCCTCGGCCAGTGCGGACGGATAGATTGAAAACACCGCCGGGAACGGCAGCTGCGCGGCAATCAGCGGCCCCAGCAGCATTGGCCCCAAGCCGCCCAAAACCAGGCCGATCCCCACTCCGATCAGCGTCAGCGCGCCGATCTGCAGGAAATAGGTCAGGAAAATCGTCTGCCGCTCCGCCCCCAATGTGCGCAGGGTGGCGATGGTGGCGGTCTTGGTCGCCAGATAGGCGCGCACGGCGGCGGACACGCCAACCCCGCCCACCGCCAGGCCGGACAGGCCCACCAGCACCAGAAACCCGCCGAGACGTTCCACAAATGAGGATATCCCCGGCGCGCCATTTCTTGCATCGCGCCAGCGCATGCCGGTGGTCTCAAACAGGCCCTCTGCCTCAGCCTTCAGCGTGCTCAAATCACGGCCTGTCGGCAGTTCCATGCGGTATTTGGTGTCAAACAGTGTGCCCGGCTCCAACAGCCCGGAACCCGCCAGATCCGCTGTCCGCACCATAGTGCGCGGGCCCAGTTCAAAGCCCGAGGCCGCGGCGTCCGGCTCCAGCACGATCAGCGCCATCAGCCTGAAATCCTGCGTGCCCAGCCGGAACGTATCGCCCGGCTGCAATCCCAGCCGGTCCGCCAGTACCCGGTCCATAACACCGCCCGGCAGGCCCTTTGCGCCTGCCAAAGCGGTCTCCAAGGGTATCGGTGGCGAAAGCTGCATCGCTCCCTTCAACGGGTACAGCCCGTCCACCGCCTTCACCTGGGTCAGCCCGCGCTCCTCGCCTACAGTTGCCATCGAGCGGAACTCGGCAATCTCGGAATAGCGGACCGCTTTCCGGTCCAGCCAGCCGCGCTCGTCCTCATTGGCAAAGCGGTAGGTGAAGTTCAGCTCGGCGTCGCCGCCCAGGATGGTCGCGCCTTCGCGCGACAGCCCGGTTTCAATCGACGTCCGGATCGAGCCGATGGCAGCAATCACCCCGACCCCCAGCGCCAGACAGGCCAGAAAAATGCGGAACCCTTTCAGGCCGCCGCGCAGCTCCCGCAGGGCAAAGCGCCAGGCGAGGCGGAAGGCGGCAGCATTCATTCCGCGGCCTCGCGCGCGGCGGCGTCATCCACCCGTCCGTCGCGCAGCCGGACCACCCGGTCGCAGCGGGCCGCCAGTTCCGGCGCGTGGGTCACCATCACCAGCGTGGCGCCGTACCGGTCGCGCAGACCAAACAGCAGGTCCATCACCGCCTCGCCGTTGGTCTCGTCCAGATTGCCGGTGGGTTCATCAGCCAGCAGGATCGCAGGCCGCGGCGCCAGTGCACGGGCCAAGGCCACGCGCTGCTGCTCACCGCCCGACATTTGCGCCGGGAAATGGCCGGCGCGATGGCCAAGGCCAACTGCCTCCAGTTCCGCCTGGGCGCGGTCAAAAGCATCCTTGACGCCCGCCAGCTCCAGCGGCGTGGCGACATTTTCCAGCGCCGTCATGGTCGGGATCAGGTGAAAGCTTTGAAACACCACCCCCATGTTGTTGCGCCGGAACCGCGCCAGCGCGTCCTCGTCCATTGCCGTCAAATCCTGGCCAAGCGCTGTGATTGTGCCGCCGGTTGCCTGCTCCAGCCCGCCCATCAGCATCAAGAGCGAGGACTTTCCGGACCCGGACGGCCCCACCAGTCCCAACGTCTCCCCCCGCCGCACATCCAGCGAGATGCCGTGCAAAATCTCTACCGGGCCGGTATTGCTATTCAGGGTCAAAGACGCATCTAACAGATGCAGAACGGGGCTGTTATCGTTGGTCATCGGGCCTGCCTGTTGGATCCACCTATCGGATATGGAGTTTTTGCGGCGATGCACAAGATACTGGCGCTGTTGAGTTTGCTGCTTTTTTCAAACGCCGCCTGGGCTGAGCCGCTGCGGATCACGGCATTGGGCGACAGTCTGGTGCAGGGTTACGGGCTGCCGCAGGACCAGGGTCTGGTGCCGCAGCTGGAGCACTGGCTGAATGAAAACGGCGCCGAAGTGGTGCTGCAGAATGCCGGTGTGTCCGGCGACACCACCGCCGGCGGGGCAGAGCGGGCGGAGTGGACGCTGTCGGACAATCCCGACGGTTTGATCGTGCTTTTGGGCGGCAACGACCTGCTGCGCGGCCTGGCGCCAGCGGCGGCACGGACCAATCTGGCCCTCATCCTGCAGGAGGCCGAAACCTTGGGTATTGAAACCCTGCTGATCGGCATGAAGGCGCCGGGCAATTACGGGCCGGACTACAAGACCGCTTTTGATGCGATATACCCGGACTTGGCTGCCGAATTCGATGCGGTGCTGCATCCGGATGCTTTTGCGGGCATTGCAGCAGAGGCGGGCGGCGACCCGGCGGCGGCGCAGGCCTATTTGCAGGATGACGGCATCCACCCGAATGCCCGGGGCGTTGCGCTGAATGTGGCTGCGATCGGACCGGCAGCCCTGCAGCTGGTCACGGCGATTCAACAATGAAAACAGCCCCGGCGGGCAGGGCTGTTTGAAAGCTCTCAGGCGTGATCAGAAGTTCGGATCAGGAGGCCAGTGCGATATCAACCGCGGACTCGCGGCCGTCGCGGCCAGCCTGCAGTTCGTAAGTCACTTTCTGATTGTCGGCCAGGCCGGTCAGCCCTGATCGCTCAACTGCGGAAATGTGGACAAAAATGTCCTTGCCGCCATCATCGGGTGCAATAAAGCCGTAGCCTTTGGTGGTGTTGAACCATTTGACGGTGCCAGTCGCCATCGTCGTATTCTCCTAAGTCGTCTCAATTCTCTGCCCGCGTCATGCGGCAGAACGGCAGCGGTCTGCAAAGGGTCATAACCGCGCCGGTAAGGCAACAGTGATGATACTCGCGTGACGTTGCGGTGACAGAATTGAGTAGGAATCACCCCAGGCGCAAGAAAAAATCCAAAGTGACGCCGTGTCTCCGGCAGAACCGTGCCTAAAGCACTGTCACAACCGTGCCGAGCGGAACCCGCTGATACAGATCCGTAACGTGCTCATTCATCATCCGGATGCAGCCGTTGGATACCGAGTGCCCGATGGTTTGCGGCTGGTTGGTGCCATGGATGCGGAAATAGGTGTCGATGCCGTTCTGAAACAGATACAAGGCCCGCGCACCCAGCGGATTTTCCGGCCCGCCGGGCTGAATGTACTCATTGTCGACAAACTTGGCATAGGCCCGCGGATCGCGTTCGATCATCTCGTCGGTCGGGCGCCAGGTGGGCCAGACCTTTTTGCGTTCGATCACGGCAGTGCCGGTGAACTCCAGACCGGCCTTGCCGACACCAACGCCATAGCGCATCGCCTTGCGCTTGTCGGTGACAAAGTAAAGGTAGTAGGAGCGCGGCAGCACCAGGATCTGCCCCGGGGCAAAATCCTTGCGGATCCGGACCTCCTGCGGGGTGGGATCAAAGGGAGCGGGGTCTTTCTTGCGGGCCAGCGCAGGCAGCGGAAGCAAGGTTGCTGCGGCGGCCGCAGTACCGGTACTCAGAATTTTCCGGCGTGAAATCATAGCTAAATCTCCGGATGTCTGTTGTGTCGTCTAATCATCTTCCGGCGCGGAATGCGCTGGGTCAACGGGTTTCCGCAGACGGGCCGGCAAGTGTTGCAAGCGTAGCAGCAGCCAGGGTGCAGACGGCAATCCAGCCAAAGTACCAGAATTTCCCGGCCAACAGGTCCTCGGCGTAAGACGCGGCGAATTGCGCCTTGCCTGCTGCCGCGATGGCAAAGGCCGCGGCACCGAAGACCGCGAAACCCGCGGCTGCCAGCCAGCGTGGCAGGTGCAGCAGCCGGACGGCAAGGGCCAGCGCAAGACCGGGCAGGGCGCCCAGCCAGATCACTTTGCCCGCCCACCAGGGATGTGCCCCCAGGCCTGCGGTCAGATTCATAAAATGCGCCAGTTCGGCGGCTGCCAGAACGGCCGCAAGCGGCGGCAGGAGGCGGAGTATCTGTTGCATGCCTTTGATATTGAAGCGGCGGCCTGCAGCTTCCAGTGCTGATTACAGGTTTGTGAAGCTCCGGCGGCGTCTCTTGCGGCCTGGCAGCCGATGTCTGTATCAGGGCAGGATTGAAGCGGAGGAACCATCATGGGTGCCAAGACCCTGACCTGCCTGGCCTGTGCCCAGCTGAACCGGGTGCCGGAGGACAAGCTGGGCAAAGGCCCCAATTGCGGCAGCTGCGGCGCGGCGCTGATGCCGGGCAAGCCGGTGGACGTGGACCCGGCCACATTGCAGAAGGCGGCGCAGAATGACGATCTGCCGCTGCTGGCCGATTTCTGGGCGCCCTGGTGCGGGCCCTGCCGGACAATGGCACCGGAGTTTGCCAAGGCCGCTAAGGCATTGGGCAGCAAGGCGCGGCTGGTCAAGCTGAACACCCAGGACCACCCGTCCACCGGTGCGCGATACCGCATCCGCGGCATCCCGACCTTGGTCGCCTTTGAACGCGGCAAAGAGAAAAAACGCCAGGCCGGCGCGATGCGGCAAGGCCAGATCGTCAGCTGGCTGCGCAGCTAGGCGCGGTTTCCGTAGGCTTGTCCGATGACCGGCTGCGACTGCAGCCAGCAGCGCAGGGAAAGCCCCGCGATAACCAGCACGGTCGCGCCCAGCCCGGCTGCCGGATACAGCAGCAGGCTCAGCCACAGCGGCAGCGCGGCCACAAAAAAACCAAACGCCGTGGCGCACATTCCGGTGATCATGCCTGCGAACAGTCCAGCCCAAACCATGGCAACTCCTTCTCCGGGAGCAATCTAGCCTGACCGCCCCAGTGTCTCTCAAGACTATCTTGCGGGCAATTTTGCTTAAAAAAGGTTTAAAATGTGTCAATAGGCTGGGCAGAGCTGCGCGAAAGGGTGGTGCAGGCCTATTTTGAGGTCAGCGCCACGCCGTCCTTGGCCTTGGGCATCTTGCCCTTGCCCTTCTGCAGCACATGGGTCAGCTCATGCGCCAGCAGGTCGGTATCCTTGGCGAATGCAGGCTTCATCACATAGATGTTGTTGCCGACGGTAAAGGCTTTGGCTTTCAGTTCCTTGCAGACGTCCTTGGCATTGCCGCCGACATGCACCCTGACCTTGCCCAGATTACCGCCGAAATGCGCCTCCAGCCCTTTGCGCAGATCGCCGGGCAGTTTCTTCTCGGACGTGCCTTCGGGTTCGGTCTTGAGCTTTTTGCGCTTGGCCTGCTTGCCGCCAAGCGCCTCGACCTGTGCCTTCACTTCTTCCGGTTTCAGGGCCATGGGATTCATCTCCAATGCATAAACCAACAATTGGCGCACAGAGCGCCTGAGGCGATGGTAGCGCGGAGTTGCGGAAAGACGAAACAGAGAGGAGAGGCCGTTGGTGACGCTCCCTCATTGACGGTTCAGCCAAGCATCATCAAGCATCATAATGGCTGTTCAGAGGACGGGAGGCCAATCTCCCGGGTCCGCCCAGGCAGCCGCTGTCGCAGCTGTTTGATCCCGCGGTATGATGGTGCGGTCCTCTCGGTGGAAGGGAAGCAAGCACTAGCCCACCTGGCACTTTCCCCGTGACACAGGGTGTGCATCAAAGCTGCTAAAGTTATGCTTCATTGGCAACTAAAGGAATTGGCGATCCCTGAAGGACTCGAACCCTCAACCTGCTGATTAGAAGTCAGCTGCTCTATCCAGTTGAGCTAAGGGACCGCTTGGCGCCAGTTATGACAGGCGGGTGCCAAGGGTCAAGCCGCTGCGCGCAAGTCCAGGTGCATGAATACTGACCAAGGGTCCGCTGCGTAGTCCCCAAAGGGCGCGCATTGCTTAAAACCAAGGGATTCATACAGTCTGCGCGAAGGCAGAAAATCATCGGTGGAGCCAGTCTCCAGAAAGAGGCCTGTGGCCTCTTCTTTGCGGGAAAGCTGCAGCAGGAATTCCAGCATTGCGCGTCCTGCTCCGCTGCCGCGGGCCTCGGACACCGTGTGCATGGACTTCAATTCGCGTGCGCCGCCTTCCAGCAGTTTCAGCGCCCCCATGGCAACCGGTTTGCCGCCCTGGCGCAGCAGAAAGAACTGTACATCAGGACCTTCAAGGCCGCTTGTATCCAGCGCGTGGCAGCTTTCTTCCGGCGATTGTGCCGCCATTTGCGAAAGATGCCGCCGGATCAGGGCTGAAGCTTCCGGTCCGGCCGGGTCTTCCGGGCTGATCTCAAAGCGGGGCATAATGTGCTGCACCTCCTGCTCTTGGGGATGTGTATAGAATTTCTGCAATCTGTCTCAGGCACCAGACAGCTACCCTTTACCCCTCAGTGTCAAGATATGACGGCACCTTGCCGTCACGTTGAAACCGGCCCGGAGGTGCGGCACGTTTGGCATGGCTGCCGGTGATTTTCAGACGCAGAGCCGCAACAGTGCTGCGGATCAGGTGCCGGGGATAGGGAATTCGACAATCCGCCAATAGCGGTCAACCATATCGACTAGTTGCAAGAAATCACGCCCTGCTGTTTCCTTCACGATATAGCCTGCTGCATTCAATTCATAGGCAGCTTCGATGTCCTGCTCGTGGCTTGAGGTCGTCAGGAAGAATACCACTGACCTGCTGAGTTCAGGATCTGCGCGCAATTCCTGGACCAGCTCGATGCCGCTCATCCGCGGCATCTTGATATCAACCAGCAGCACATAGGGCTGTTGGACCTTGTCCTTGCCGCCCGTCCCGCGGAGGTAATCCAGCGCCTCAAGCCCGTCGATCGCGCGTGTGATCTCATTTGCGATTTTGACTTTCTTGAATGCCCGCTCAACGGCCTTGGCGTCCCCGTGGTCATCATCCACCAGAATGATGTTCAGATCCTTATGAGAGGTCTGCCCGCCGCTGTTCATTCTCATCATACTTTGGCTATCCTTTGTTTGGGCAGGCCGGCTTGGGCCAAGTGAACCGGAATGCGCAGCCTTCGCCCGGCGAAGACTGCAAAGAGATTTTGCCGCCCGCATTTTCCACGTGTTTCTTGACGATCGCCAGGCCGATACCGCTGCCTTCGACCACGTCGCGCGACTTCAGTGTTTGAAACATCTTGAAAATCTGCTCGTGAAACTGCGGATCAATACCGGGACCGTCATCGGCGACCGTAATGGCATACATGCCGCCGTCGTCTTCCAGCAGCACGTCAACCACGCCTGTGCTGGTTTCGTTGTGCTTGATCGCGTTGGAGATCAGGTTGGCCAAGATCTGCTTCAACGGCATGTTCGGAAGCTGGATGGCGGCGAAACCGGGGTCGGTATTGATGGTGACCCCCTTTGGCTGGTCGAGCAGCATCAGTACTTCATCCATCAAATCGCTGCCTGGCATCAGCTGTTGATATCTGGCGTCCGTCTTGCGCCCGGCACGGGAATACTCGTGCAAGTCGTCCAGCAGTTGTTCCATCCTCGAAATCCGGGACCGGATGAGCTGCAGGTTTTCCCGGCTCTCATCGTCCATGGCGTCGGCGAGATCCTCCTCCAGCCAGCTGGAGGCGTTTCCGATAACCCGCAGAGGCGCCCGAAGATCATGGGAGGCAATATAGGCAAAATCGTCCAGATCCTGGTTCGAACGGGACAGATCACTGATGAACTGCTCGCGCTCCGCTTCGGCGCGCTTCTGTTCGGATATGTCGCGGACGATACCGCTGAACAGATGGTGGCCGCCGATCCGGACTTCGCTGACAGACAATTCTAGCGGGAAGACACTGCCGTCTTTGCGTTGTCCCTGAACCTCACGGATAGTGCCAATGATTTTCCTTTGTCCGGTCCTGAGGTAGTTGCGGAGGTAGCTATCATGCTCGGAATGGTAAGGATCCGGCATCAGACATTTGATGTTCCGGCCAATGACGTCACCGGCCGCATATCCGAAAATACACTCGCAGGCGCGGTTGTAGCTCAAAATTGCCCCTTCGGTGCTGATGCTTATCATCCCTTCGACTGTGTTGTCCTGTATGGCGGCAAGCTCAGTCGTTTTCTGCACCAGCGAAAGCTGGGCTGCTTTCTGCTGGCGAACGATGAAGGCAAGCGCCCAAAGCGCCAATACAGTAAGTGCCCGGTTGGTCAGGACGATCCATTCATTGATCCCGACACGCGGAAACAGCAGATAGCCAAGAATCGTCAGCACAGTGGTAGCTGCCGCATACTTGTAGGCCGTGTTCGGATTATCATCCCAAAGAGCGCACAGGACAACGGCCACATAGATAAGGCCGCCCGCAATCCCAAGCGGCGTCAGCAGATCGAAGATAAAACCGGCGCCAACGAGCAGGGCTGCAGTGCCGTGCGTCAGGTACCGGATGCGATTGCCACGGAGTGGCTGGGAGGCGTCCATTTGTCTGGAAAATGTCATCCTTGGGGCTTTCTGCTGCTGCGCAAGCGGACCAAAGCCTGCTTACTGATCGCTGGTATTCCCTGCTGCGCGCTGCATCGGGCCGGCATTTTTGACCAGATTACACTCTTTGGAGATTTCAGCAATAGGCGCGCAACTCTAAGTTGCTGATTGCGGACAGGCTGCTTGCTGGGCGCTCCTTAGGCTCTGGCACATAACCAAAAAGTAACCGTTGCAGCCGTGTCGATGGCAAAGAGGACACGGGCCGCTCCCCGATGCCTGGGCAGTTTCGAGCACTAATTTGGCTACTCTCTGGCTCTGCCGATCGGGCAGCGCTTGAACTTTTGCCGCTTTGGTTTGCCACCCTCGGCGTCCGGCAGTCTGGATAATCCGCGCCGCTGCAAGCAACGATGCTATGAATGAGACTGCCAGCGCCAACGGTTCGAGAGAGCATTTGAATCGCGGCAGGTGCCGGATCGCGGGCTGTAGAGCGCAGCCGTATCATAAGGCCGTGGCGCCTCACCCGATTGATCTCTCCGGGAAATTATGTGCATCAAGGCTGCTATGGTTTGCAAGCTGCCGCATATCCGCCCGGGCCAAAGCGTCGGGCTTCTGGGAGGGTCCTTTGATCCGCCGCACCGCGGCCATGCGGCGATTTCCCATGCGGCCCTGCGGCGGTTCGGACTGGATCACCTGTTCTGGCTGGTGTCCCCGGGCAACCCATTGAAAGCGCGCCAGCCGGCCGCCCTGCAGCGGCGGATCGCAGCGTCGCAAGACCTGATCCAGCACCCGCGCATCCACATCAGCGGCATCGAGGCGGATCTCGGCACCCGCTACACCGCCCAGACTCTGCGCCACCTGCGCCGCCGCCATCCGGGCGTGCGCTTTGTTTGGCTGATGGGGGCGGACAACCTGACCCATTTCCATCGCTGGAAAGACTGGCAGCAGATCCTGGACACCGTGCCGGTGGGGGTGCTGGCACGGCCGAACGACCGGATCTCAGCGCGGTTTTCCCCCGCAGCGCGCTTTGCCCGGCAGTCGATGCTGAAAGGCTGCCAGAGCCATTTGCTGGCGCGGGCCACGGCTCCGGCCTGGTGTTTTGTCAACGTGCCGATGGTGGATGTCAGCTCAACCGAAATCCGGGCCCGCGGCGAATGGTCAGCGGCGGAGCACGGCTGAGGCCAGACCGGCGGACAGCACCACCGCCAGCCCGGCCCAGGTCCATGCATCAGGCAGCTGGCTGAAGACGGCCCAGCCGAGGCTGACAGCGGCGACCAGCTGGAAATAGACCATTGGCGCCAGTTTCACCGCCTGCACCCGGCCATAGGCAAACAGCAGCAGCAGATTGCCGGTCATTGAAAACGCCGCGCTGCCCACCGTCAGTGCGGCGGTCGAGGGCGAAAACTCAGGCAGGCTGCCGAGGCCCAGAGGCAGCATCAGGATAGCGGAAAGCAGCAGCTGGGTCAGGCTCAGCTCCAACGGCGACCCCAGATGCGCCAGCCAGCGCGAACTGGTCAGGAAACCGCCATAGAAACATCCTGCCAGCACCGCCCACAGCAGGTTGATGGAGCCTCCCAGGCCAGGCCGCACCACCATCAGCACGCCGAGGAATCCAAGTCCCATCAGCAGGCTGCGCAGCAATGTCGCCTGCTCCCGCAAAAGCAGGACCGACAGCACATAGCTGATTACCGGACCGACAAAGAAGGCGGCAAAGACATTGGCCAGCGGCTCGGTCGCCAGTGCCAGCTGGATCGAAAAAATGCCGCCGGTCAGCAGTCCGGCCCGCAGCCACAGCCGCCAATCGCCCAGCAGCGCATAGGCCCGGCGCGGCACAAACGGCAGGATCAACGCGGTGCCGATGGCAAACCGCGACCAGGCGACAAACGCCGGTGTGGCCAGCCCGCCGCCCGTCAGCAGCTTCCCGCACAGATCGCCCGCAGGGATCATTGACATGGCCACGAACATAAGGATGACTGCTTGCAACATGCTGCCAGCGGTAGCAGGACTTCCCACCGGGAAAAACCCCGGATCCTGCGGCGGATTGCCGTGGAAACGGGATTGAAGAAGAGCAGGTCCTGACACTAAAAATGAATAAGATGATTTCACGCCGGACATTCCTCCTTTCCGGGCTTGCCGCTTTGGCGGGTTCCTCAGCGCTGGCCAATGCGCCGGCGGTATCGCTGCGGCCCGTGGCGCGCCGTGTCAGCTCTCTTGCGGCCGGAGCGGACGGGCTCAAGGCGCTATTGGCGCGGGCCAATCTGCCGGGCCAGGCGGTCTGTGCGGTGGCCGATGTGAAAACCGGCAAGCTGCTGGAATCCTCGGGCCGGGCCGAAGCCCTGCCGCCTGCCAGCGTCGCCAAGGCGCTTACCGCGCTGTATGCGCTGGATGTACTGGGTGCGGATCACCGGTTCGAGACCCGCATACTGGCGACCGGCGGTGTCGCGGGCGGCGTGGTCAAGGGCGACCTGATCCTGGCCGGCGGCGGCGACCCTATGCTCAACACCGATCATCTGGCACTGCTGGCCAAGGCGTTGAAAAACGCCGGCGTGCGCGAGGTGCGGGGCAGATTCCTGGTCTGGGACAGCAGCCTGCCTGCGGTCAGAACCATCGATCCGGGCCAGCCCGACCATGTCGGCTATTCCCCCGCCGTGTCCGGCATCGCGCTGAACTTCAACCGGGTGCATTTCGAATGGAAACGCGCGTCCGGCGGCGGCTGGGCGATCACCATGGACGCAAGGACCGAGAAATACCGTCCCGAAGTGGTCAATGCGCAGATGAAAATCGCCTCGCGCTCGGGGCCGGTCTATACCTATGCCGAAAAAGGGGGCGTCGATCACTGGACTGTCGCCGCCAAGGCGCTGGGCAAGGGCGGATCGCGCTGGCTGCCGGTCCGCAACCCTGCGGCCTATGCCGGCGATGTGTTCCGCACCCTGGCGCGGGCAAACGGGATCAAGCTGGACAAGGCAAAACCCGCCAAATCCTTGCCCCAGTCGCAACTGCTGGCCCGGCATCACAGCCCGCCGCTGGACATGATGCTCAAGGCGATGCTGAAATACTCCAACAACCTGATGGCCGAGATGATCGGCATGTCCGCCACCGCCGCACGCGGCAGCCGGCCTGCTTCGCTCAAGGCCTCCGCCGCCGAAATGAACCGCTGGGCTGCCGGAAAATACGGCATGTCCGGTACCAGGCTGGTGGATCATTCCGGCCTTGGCGAGGCGTCGCGGATGACGCCGGGGGATCTGACCGGTGCATTGGTTGCGGCCTACAAGACGGGCCGGCTCAAGCCGCTTTTGAAACCCTTCCGGATGCGTGATGCCAAGGGCGGTATCGTCAAGGGCCACCCGATCAAGGTTGCTGCCAAGACCGGCACGCTTAATTTTGTCTCGGGCCTGGGCGGTTTCATGACCGCTGCGGACGGGACGGTACTGGCCTTTGCCATTTTCACTGCTGACCAGAAAACGCGTGCCCGCATCCCCCGCGCACAGCGCGAACGCCCCAAGGGCGCGCGCGGCTGGAACCGCCGCGCCAAGAAGCTGCAACAGCAACTGATCGAACGATGGGGCGCGGTCTACGGCAGCTGACCCGGGTCCGGGACAGGCGGGATTGGTCTGGGCATAATGCCGGAATCTGGACGTTTTGTCCGGTCCGGTTACATGGCAAACCTGCGCAGGACGGCGGCGCAAGCTGCCGCGGAACTGCTTGGAAAAGGATGCCTGCCATGACCGGTCTCACCAACGAACACGGCCAGCCCATCGGTGCGCCGCTGCCGGACTGGCGCGGGGCCCGGCACCCCGGCCACACCGGCATGGCTGGGCAATACTGCCGGGTTGAGCCATTGAACGCGGACCGCCACACCGCGGATCTGTTCGCGGCTTTCCAGCAGGACCGAACCGATGCGATTTGGACCTATGTGCCCTATGGCCCCTTTGAGACGCCGGCAGGCTTGCGGACCTGGGCGCAGGCGGCCAGCGGCGTGGATGCGCAGCCCTGCTTCGCGGTCATCAACGGGGACAGCGGCAAGGCCGAAGGCATTGCCAGCTATATGCGCATTCAGCCCGCCCACGGCGTGATCGAGGTCGGCGGCATCACCTTTGCCCCGGCGCTGCAGCGGACGCGGGCGGCGACCGAGGCGATCTATCTGATGATGGCACGGGTGTTTAATGATTTGGGCTGCCGCCGCTTTGAATGGAAATGCGACGCCTTGAATGCGCCGTCCTGCCGCGCGGCAGAGCGTTTCGGTTTCACCTATGAAGGTCTGTTCCGCCAGGCCATTGTGTATAAGGGCCGCAACCGTGATACCGCTTGGTATTCAGTGCTGGATGTCGAGTGGCCCATGCTTGAAGCCGCCTATCAGACGTGGCTTGATCCAGCAAACTTCGGTGGCCAAGGACAGCAGAAGCAAAGCCTCGGCAATTTGATCGCAGAAGCCAGACGGACGGGCTGATACCGCAGGACCCTGAGCAGCCAGTCCCGCCCGCGCTTGGCTGCTTATATTTCTCCAGGCCAAAAGTCCGGAAAACCGCACGGTGGCAGCAGTTTCCGCCACGCCGACCGACCCGGCACCGGGTTCTTCTTCTGGCTGAAAATATCCCGGGGGAGGCCGCAAGGCCGGGGGCAGCGCCCCCTTCCGCCGTTCAGATCATGCGCCGTTCAGACCATGTGCCGCGCCCGTGCCCCGCGTTCGATGGCCGCGGCATGCAGCCGGTCGATGTTCAGCTCATAGCGGACCTCCGCCAGGAACTCGAGCTCGGTTTCGCCCAGGATCCCGTCCGCAGCCGCCACATCGCAGGACAGCGCATAAGCGGTTTCAAACAGCCGCTCCGGCAGATCGCCGCGGATGAGGCCGAACAGCGCCGCCAGACCGTCTTCCTGTTCAAACAGGTCCAGAACCGTCTGCGAGACCCGCGTCACCCGGTCGATGTCGTAATCGGCAAACACCGGCAGCATGTTGACCGCGGACTGGATTTTCACCAGCTCGGCGGTGCGGATATTTTCGTCCGAGGCAGAAACCGCCACCATCAGCGCCACCAGACAGTCCTGCGGGGACATCGGGTGCGGGGTTTGCTCACTCATGGACGGAATCCTTCTTTGCGCAATATTGATCCGGCCACGATAGGTAGGCCGGCGGCGAGGTTCAACAACAGGCTGCGGCTGCGCGGAGTTTTTATCCGCTCTGCGGCGGCAAAAGACGGCGCTGCCCGGCCAGTGATTATTGACTCATGCTGCATCAGCACAATAGAGGAAAGGGCTGGATGCATGGGGCATCCGCACTGATCTTGCGGCCCCTGGAAAACCGGAAATGACGCCGCCGATGGAGAACACAAATGTCTGATGTGCGCGAAGAAGCTCTCAAGAGCAAAGCCTGGCCGTTTGAAGAGGCCCGCCGGGTTCTCAAACGTTACGCCAAGGGCGCGCCGGAAAAGGGCTATGTTCTTTTTGAGACCGGCTATGGCCCCTCGGGCCTGCCGCATATCGGCACCTTTGGCGAAGTCGCCCGCACCACCATGATCAAGACCGCGTTTGAACTGATCTCGGACATTCCAACCAAACTGATCTGCTTCTCGGATGACCTTGACGGGATGCGTAAGGTGCCGGGCAATGTGCCCAACGCCGACAGCCTGCATGAGCATCTGCAAAAGCCGCTGACCTCGGTGCCGGATCCGTTTGGCACCCACGAAAGCTTCGGCCACCACAACAACGCCATGCTGCGCCGCTTCCTTGATACCTTCGGATTCGAGTATGAGTTTTACTCGGCGCAGGAGTTCTACAAATCCGGCCAGTTCGACGAGGTGCTGAAACGCGCCGTCGACAAATACGACGACGTTATGGCGATCATGCTGAAGTCCCTGCGCGAAGAGCGCCGCCAGACCTATTCGATCTTCCTGCCGATCCATCCGGAAACCGGCCGCGTCCTGTACGTGCCGATGAAAAAGGTCTGCGCTGAGACCTACACCGTCACCTTTGACGACGAAGACGGCAAGGAATGGACCCTGCCGGTCACTGGCGGCAACGTGAAGCTGCAGTGGAAGCCGGACTTTGGCGCCCGCTGGGCCGCGTTGGAAGTCGATTTTGAGATGTACGGCAAGGACCATTCCACCAATACGCCGATCTATGACGGCATCTGCCGGGTGCTGGGCCACCGCGCACCGGAGCATTTCACCTATGAGCTGTTCCTGGATTCCAATGGCCAGAAAATTTCCAAGACCTCTGGCAACGGCATCTCGATCGACGAATGGCTGACCTATGCCTCGACCGAGAGTCTTGCGTATTTCATGTACCAGAAGCCGAAGACCGCCAAGCGGATGCATTTCGACGTGATCCCCAAGGCGGTCGACGAATACCACCAGCAGCTGCGCGCCTACCATGGCCAGGACCTGAAGGGTCAGCTGAACAACCCGGTCTGGCACATTCACGGCGGTGACGTGCCGCAGTCGGATATGGTGGTGCCGTTCTCGATGCTGCTGAACCTCGCTTCGGCCTCCAGCGCCGAGGACAAGGCAACGATGTGGGGCTTCATTAACAAATACGCGCCTGATGCGACCCCGGAAAGCAATCCAACGATGGATCAGGCGGCAGGTTTTGCGGTGGCATATTTCAACGACTTCGTGAAACCGGCCAAAGTGTTCCGCCTGCCCACCGATCAGGAGCGTGCAGCGCTGCAGGATCTGGCGGATGCGCTGAAATCGCCCGAGGCTGCGCTGGCAGCCATCGCCAAGAAAAACGAACTGGCCGGCAATGATGATGAGCTGCCCGAGGCTGATTTCGCGGATGAGGAATTCCTGCAGTCCGTGGTCTTTGCCATCGGCAAGATCCACGGCTTCGAGCCGCTGCGCGCCTGGTTCTCGGCGATCTACGAGGTGCTGCTGGGGGCCTCCCAAGGCCCCCGTTTCGGCGGCTTTATCGCGCTTTACGGCGTCGCGGACACCATCGCGCTGATTGAGCAGGCGCTGGCGGGCGAGCTGGCGTAAGCTTTCGCGCAATCGTGATCAGCAAGGGCGCGGATTTCCGCGCCCTTTTCTTTTTCAGCCATGCGCGGCGGTCTGCGGCCTTGTCCCGCGCTATGCGCCAGCTCCCCCCAAAAATTTTTTGACGTTACGTCACTTTGCCCTAACTGGAGTCAAACGGACCGGGAGGGGCAGATGCGCAGTGTTCTGTTTGCGGGGGTAAGTGTTTTTCTTCTGGCCTTCCCGGCAATAGCTCAAAGGGAGCCGGTCACAGCTGTGATCGGCTCTCAGATTTCTGCCTTCCTGAACAATGATACCGAAACCGCCTTCTCCTACGCTTCGCCGTTGATCCGGCGCCTATTCGGCACCCCGGACCACTTTGCCGCGATGGTGCGCCAGGGCTACCCGATGGTCTGGCGGCCCGCCGAAGTGCGCTATCTGGACTTGCGCGAAGTGGCAGGCAGCTATTGGCAGCGGGTGATGATCACTGACACAAAGGGCCGCGTGCACCTCTTGGATTACCAAATGGTTAAGCCTGGAAGTGAATGGAAAATCAACGCGGTACAGCTATTGAACGGGCATGCTGAAGGCGCCTAGGCCCAGGCCTGCGCACGCACCGCTGGGCGGAATTTAACGCGGCATCTGTAAACCCTTTTCCCTGAACGCGACATGCTCAGCAGGAGAAGGAACTCTCATGAACAAGGCAATCACCGAAGGTTTGCAGCTGATGCCGCCAGCATTTGCGGATGGTCTGGACGTCTGGTCCAGCGGCGACGGCACTCCCGGATCAGACACCTATGACGGCGCCGCCAATGCAGTTTTTGTGGCGGCGGATGCTGATTTCGGCGGCTGCCTGGAGATGCAGAAGACTGAGAACACCCAGAAGCTGCGCTTCATGGGTCAGACGCCGCTGCAACCGGGCTGCTATTTGCAGATAAAGGTCCGGGTGAAGGCGGTCAGCGGTGCGCTGCCTGCGGTCCGCGTTGCAGGCTGGGCGGGGGCCAGCGGCGGCAGCCATATCGGCGGTGTGACTGAGACTGCGCCGCAGGTCTCGTTGACCGCCTATGGCCAAGTGGTGGAGGTCACCGGCATTGTCGGCAGCGGTAGCCGCGGCGGGGTGGACATGCCCTGGGGGCGCAATGCGGCCTACGGCCATTTCGGCCTCGACCTGACCGGCGCCAACGGCGGCGTGGTGCGGATCGACGACATTGAGATCACCGACATCACCAGCGCCTTTGTGCGGGATATGCTAAGCGTGGTGGACGTCACCGACTATGGTGCGGTGGGCAATGGCAGCTTTGATTGCACGGCGGCCTTTGAAGCGGCGGACGCGGCAGCAGACGGGCGGCGCATCCTGGTGCCCGCAGGGGATTTCCGCCTGAACAGCACCGTTTCACTGAACCACCAGGCCGTGTTCGAAGGCACCGTTTCCATGCCGGACAGTCAGATGCTGTTGCTGACAAAGAACTTCGATTTCCCCGCATATGCGGCGGCATTCGGCAATGAGGAGCTGGGGTTCAAAAAGGCGTTTCAGGCGCTGATCAATAACGCAGATCACGAATCCCTGGATCTGAAGGGCCGCAAGATCACCGTCACCGGGCCGATCGACATGCAAGCCGCAGTCCCGAACAAAAGCTCTTATGCGACCCGCCGGGTGATCCGCAACGGCCAATTGGAGGCCGCCAGCAATGCGGCCTGGGACACCGGTGCGGTGACCTCGCAGGCAACCTACAGTGCCTCGGACTCCAAAAAACTGACCAATGTTGCGAACATCGCGAATATTGCAGTTGGCTCGTTGGTCGAAGGCGCCGGAGTGGGCCGCGAGATTTATGTGAAATCCAAAAATACCGGCGCCGGAGAGCTGACCCTCAGCGCGGCGCTTTATGATGCCGAAGGCACCCAGACGTTCACCTTCCGCGACTTCAAATATCTGGTGGATTTCAGCGGCTTCAGTTCGCTCAGCAAGTTTGGCATGGAAGGCATCGAATTCCAGTGCAATTCCCGCTGCAGCGCAGTGCGGCTGGCGCCGGCCGGGTCGGTGAATTCGTTCGACAGCTGTTTCTTTTCACGCCCTAAGGACCGCGGAATTACGTCGGCCGGAACCGGCTGCCAGGGTATTCTGGTCGACAATTGCCAGTTCCTGTCAGCTGAGGACCCGCTGGACGTTCCAGACCGGGTCAGCATCGGCCTTAACGTCAATTCCAACGACGCCAAGCTGCGCAGCAACCGGGCCACAAGGTTCCGCCATTTCGCGCTGCTGGCGGGCGGCAACAATACGGTAACCGGAAATCACTTCTTTCAGGGCGACAGCATCGCCAACGGCGTGCGCACAGCAGGTCTGGTGCTGGCCTCCAACAACTGCACCTCAACCGTGTCGGACAACTACATCGACAATTGCTTTATCGAATGGACCAACGAGCGGGACGCAACACCTGATTTCACCGGCGGGTTTTCATTCAGCGCCTTGTCAGTGAGTGCCAATGTGTTCCTGTCCGGCGATGTCGCACCGTGGTTCAGCTACATCGTCGTCAAACCCTACGGCAGCGGCCATTTCCTGAACGGGCTTTCTGTCACCGGCAATAAATTCCGCTCGCTTCAGGGCAGCATTGACCGGGCGGAGCGCGTGGATACCAGTTTTTCGGATCTGGATTTCAGCCGGTCCAAAAACGTCGATTTCAGCGGCAACATGTATCATAATGTCACGGCGCAAACCGCCAATCCGCTGCGGGTGCGGCATGATCAATCTTCTGCCTCAACCTCCTGGCCGGTGCGGGCCGAAGGGCTGCTGCCGTTCCAAGGGTTCGCCCGCTATGTCGACAGCGTGGTGCCGCTGGGCGCGCTGAAAAGCAGCGGCAACAGCACCCGCTACATTGTGCCGTATACCGAAGCGCAGCAAGGCCCGGACAACGACGAGATCCGGCTGCGCTGGGGTGAAGCCGTCAAGGGCGAAGTTCAGGTCATCATGCGGATGGACAGCTAACCAGTGCCGCCGGAGTGCTGAAGATCGGTGGCGGCAAGGCGGAAGGCCTTGCCAAAGCCGGCGTTCAGATGCGCCCCCGTCACAGTAAACCGCACAAAGGTGAAATCAGCCAGTTGCAGATACAGCTTGGCCTTCGGCTGGCGGCGCAGGTAATGCGCGGCCAGCACTTCATGCTCCGGGTCCTGGCGGCTGATGAAACGCGCCCGGCACATCAGGCTCAGGCGCGGATGGGCCAGCGGATCGCCTTTGCCTCCCGGCTCACCGACCAGCAGCGAGCAGGCCGGCCGCTGACGCAGCGCAGCCGTGTGCAGCGCCAGGCCGGAGATCAGGCTGACAGGATCCCCCTGCGGATCCAGTCCGAAAGCCACCCGTGTGACCAGCGGACTGCCATCGTCCAGCAGCACGCCAAGGGCGGCAAAGCGGGCGCTTGCCATCAGGCTTTGGGCCAAAGCGCGGGCGTCGTCATCTGCGGGGCGGACCGGGTCGGGCATCGTCATTTCTGGTTTCCTTGAAAGGCTTCAGAATCTTTGCCACACCCCCAGCTCCAGACCAAGGCTGCGCTGGCCTGTGTTGCGGTATTCCAGCCCCAGGATCAGCTCGCGGCTGCCGTCCAGCGGATAGCGCAGCGCCGGGGTCAGCGCATAGGAAAACCGGCCGCCGCCCGGTTTGGACGTCTCGACCTGCAGCATTGGTGCGGCTTTTCCGGGCCGGTTCAGACCGATGGTGGCGTCCAGTTTCCAGGCCGCATCAAATCCGCTGTTGCGCAGCTCGTATGCGGCATCGACCGCCAGCCAGCCGGTGCCTTGGCCGGTCTCAAAACTGCGCCCGTAAGACAGTGTTGTCTTTTGCATCATTTGCCAAAGACCCTGGTAATGATTGCCGCCGACCCCTGTCTCAACCGCCAGCCGGAAACGGGGACCGGCGTGCAGCTGCGATCGGGCAAACGTCAGCGCGTGGCCGGAGCCAGCCGAGCTTTGGTTCAGGTCAATGCCGAGGGTGAGCTTGGAGGTAATGCCAAATGCGCCATAATAGCTCAGCTCTTGGGCGCCTTCATCACCGGTTTGCCGGTAGGTGGCGCTGGCAGACGCAAACCCCCTGCCTGGCTTCTCCAGCCATGCACCGCCAGCCACCGGCTGGGCCAGCGTCAGGGCAAGACAAATGGCACAGGCAGGTTTCATCCCAAAACCCTCAGAACACTGCGGTAAGAGTTTCGACTTATGGTTAAGGTTGTATTAAATTATGACTACACACGAAATGATTGCCGTCTCAAAAAAGGTGGTGCGCTTCATGCGCGAACGGGCGTAGGCTGGAGGAATTCAACGGAGGGGCCAATGCCGAAAATAGCAAAAACCGCTGATATCCAAACCGTTATCACCACATTTGAGATGACGCCGGGGACCTGTCAGGACCTTTTGGAGGCGCTGCAGGATGCCTACGCGGACTTCATCTCGAAACAGCCCGGCTTTGTTGCCGCTGGACTGCATGTGAATGACGCGCAGACCCGTATCGCCAATTACTCGCAATGGCGCCGCCGCGAGGATTTCATGGCAATGCTGCGCAGTCCCGAAATGCGCGAGCGCAACCGCAAGATCAATGAACTGTGCCGCAGTTTTGAGCCGGTGATGTATGACGTGGCAGAGGTGTTCGGCACCTAAGCTTTTGCCAGTTCCACCCAAAACGGCACCTGCTTTGACCCCGGTCATGGCAGGATGCCACCGGCGGGGCTATCATTGACAGGAACATCAACCGATGGAGGTTTGCTATGTACCACAATGTCCTGGTGCCGATTTCATTCGATCCCGAACGGGACGTGACCGGGCCGCTGAAAGTGGCACGGCTGCTGTCCGCCCCGGGGGCCAACGTGACGCTGCTGCATGTGATCGAGCAGGTCCCGGCCTATGCGATTTCCTACATTCCGGCAGATTTCATGGACGGCACCCGCAGCGCGCTGCAGGCCGAGCTGGACGGGCTGGCCAAGACCCTGCCCAATGCCCGCGGAGAACTGGTTGAGGGCCATTCCGGCCGCACCATTCTGGACTGGGCCGAGCAGAACCAGCCGGACCTGATCATCCTCGCCTCGCACCGCCCGTCAATGCAGGATCTGCTGTGGGGATCGACCTCGGGCCATGTGGTGCGCCACGCTGCTTGTGCGGTGCATGTGGTGCGCTGACGCCGCCCCGGTCAGGCCGGGACTGCCGCCTTTAGCAACTTCCAGGCCAGCCGGATCGCCGCCCCCGGCAGCAAGGCTGAGCGCAGCAGAACCTTGTTGGAATTCACCGCTTCGGCGATACGGGCATAATGCACCTGCTTGTCCGCAGGCGAGCGCAGCAGGATGGTTTCGGCCTGCTGCATCGCCCGCTCGGTCTGCCGCTTGATCTGCGGCACAGCAGCTGGTTTTACCGCACGGTACAGATTCAATCCCTTGCGCTTTGGCTTTTGCGCCGGGTCCAGATTGCTGTTGACCGCCTGGGTCAGCGTGTCCTGCACCAGGACCAGCGCCTTGGTTGCTTCGGCATAGGCATGGTTGCCGCCCAGCTGCTGAACCGCCAGTTTATAGGTGTGGCGGTAGCAGTCGTATTTGTAGACCTTGGGCAATGTCCCGCAGCGGTCAAAACCGCGCGTCAATGTGGTGACAACGTTTTTTGTCGCCCGCGAGCTCAGCCCGCTGCGCTGGCCGCCGCCGCCGCTGCTTGCGCCGCTGTCCCGGCTGCCGCCGCCGCCGCCTTCGCCGCCAAAGGCAGGGGTGCTGGCGAGGATCAGGGTCAGGACTCCGGCCTGAATGGTTTTGCTGCTCAAGTGTGCCTCCGCGTTTTTTGCTGTGATTTTTGGTCAGCTTACCACGGGTCAGCCCCGTGTGAATGGGCGGAATCCTGCAATTATCGCGAATTTACGGCACTGTTGTCTTGTGCCGGGCTGCGGCGCTGCCCACCTGAGTTGCTGGAGTTGTGTAAGGAGACGCAGATGCAGTGCCCGATTGACGGAACCCAGCTGGTCATGAGCGACCGCGCCGGGGTGGAAATTGATTATTGCCCGAAATGCCGCGGCGTGTGGCTGGACCGGGGCGAGCTGGACAAGATCATCGAGCGCTCCGCCCAGCCAGTGCAGGCCGCCCCGCAGCAGCCGCAGCGGAATGACGACCGGGGCGGCGATTATGATCCGCGCTACGGCAAGAAACCCTATAAGAAGAAAAAGAAGAATTTTCTGGAAGATCTGTTCGACTTCTGACCCGCATCAGGCGCCGCCCCGGTGACGCGGGGGCGGCAGGCCATTGGCACAGGGGCGCTAATGCATGGTGCAGAAGGATCCGTGTTTGGCATCCTTCATCAGAGTGTCGAAATCATCCCCCTTCATTTCCACCAATGTCTTGTGGTCGCCGGCCTCGAACCAGACTTTGTCCAGGCCGCTGAGGCTGTCGTCAATGACCGTCGGCACATGATAGGCTTGGCCGACGCAGGGGGCAGCGCCAGGGTCGCAATCGTCAAAGACCTGGTTCAGCTCATATTCCGGCGCCAGGCCAAGGCGGCGGTCCATCATTGATTGCAGCGCGTGCAGATCAACCGTCTGATTGGAGGGCACCACGGCAAGCACCGGGCCTTCCTCCATGTGGATAAGCACCGATTTTGCCAGATGGTCCCCCGGCACATGGGCGCTTTCGGCGCATTCGGCGGACGTGGCGGTATAGGGATGGCGGACCGTGCCGAACGGCAGGCCTTGTGCCTCCAGATGATGTTTCAGGCGTGAGGCGATCATCAAAGGGTCCTCCTGTGTTAGGAAAGGCCCCCCGGCCGCTGTGGCGCAGGTCTGGAATGCCGCCAGTGGGTTTGCGATCCTGGAAAGGGCGGCATCGTCAGGTCTGGGCGCAGCCAGCGGCAAGCCGGGGCGCCCCGAAGTTTCCGGTGCCATCCAGTCTGCGGCAGGAGGGGTGAGTCGGGCAAGAGGCAGGTGTTCCCGCCCCGGCGCGCACGCTGGTTCCTGCCCTCTGCATCCCTCATTGCCCCGCCGCCGCCCATCCGCTATCACACCAGCCAGCTAGAATTCCCCCATCATGGAGCAGTCACATGGCCGCCTATCAGTACGTCTACCACATGCAGGGTGTCTCCAAGACCTACCCCGGTGGCAAGAAATGCTTTGAAAACATCCACCTGTCCTTTCTCCCCGGTGTGAAAATCGGTGTGGTCGGCGTCAACGGCGCCGGTAAGTCCACCCTGATGAAGATCATGGCCGGTCTTGATACCGATTTCACCGGTGAAGCCTGGTCTGCCGAAGGTGCCAAAGTCGGCTATCTGCCGCAGGAGCCGAAGCTGGACGAGAGCCTGACTGTGCGGGAAAACGTCATGCTGGGCGTCAAGGCCAAGAAGGACAAGGTCGACCGTTTCAACCAGATCGCGGTTGAAATGGCCGAGAACTACACCGACGAGCTGATGGAAGAGATGACCGCGCTGCAAGACAGCATTGATGCGGAAAACCTCTGGGATCTGGACAGCCAGATCGACATCTCGATGGAGGCGCTGCGCTGCCCGCCGGATGATGCCGAGATTGCCAACCTGTCGGGCGGTGAACGCCGCCGCGTAGCACTGTGCAAGCTGCTGCTGGAAGCGCCGGAAATGCTGCTGCTCGATGAGCCGACCAACCACCTGGACGCCGAGACCATCGCCTGGCTGCAGCAGCACCTGATCGACTACAAGGGCACCATCCTCTGCGTCACCCACGACCGCTATTTTCTGGACGATATCACCAGCTGGATCCTGGAACTGGACCGCGGCCGCGGCATTCCCTACGAGGGCAATTACTCTGCCTGGCTGGAGCAAAAGGCCAAACGCCTGCAGCAGGAAGCGCGCGAAGACAAATCCAAGCAGAAGACGCTGGAGCGCGAGCTGGAATGGATGCGTCAGGGCGCCAAGGCGCGTCAGGCGAAATCCAAAGCCCGGATCAACGCCTATAACGATCTGGCCGGCCAGTCCGAGCGTGAAAAGCTGACCCGCGCCCAGATCGTCATTCCCAACGGCCCGCGTCTGGGATCCAAGGTGATCGACGTCGAAGGCATCTCCAAACACTACGGCGACAAGCAGCTGGTGGAGGGCCTGTCCTTTGATCTGCCCCCCGGCGGCATTGTCGGCGTCATCGGCCCCAACGGCGCCGGTAAATCAACACTGTTCCGTATGCTGACCGGCCAGGAGCAGCCCGATGCGGGCACCGTCACTTATGGTGACACCGTGAAGCTGTCCTATGTCGATCAATCGCGCGATGACCTGAAAGACAATGAAACCGTCTGGGAAGCGATTTCCGGCGGCTCCGAGATCATCCAGCTGGGCGATGCGCAGGTCAATTCCCGCGCCTATTGCTCTTCGTTCAACTTCAAAGGCGGCGATCAGCAGAAACCGCTGAACCTGCTGTCGGGCGGTGAACGCAACCGGGTCCATATGGCGCGGCTGCTGAAAGAGGGCGGCAACGTGCTGCTGCTTGACGAGCCGACCAACGACCTGGACGTTGAAACCCTGCGGGCACTGGAAGACGCACTGGTCGATTTCGCCGGCTGCGCTGTGGTGATCTCGCACGACCGTTTCTTCCTCGACCGGATCTGCACCCATATGCTGGCGTTTGAAGGCGACGCGCATGTGGAGTGGTTCGAAGGAAACTTCGAGGACTACGAGGAAGACAAGAAGCGCCGGCTGGGCGCCGACGCGCTGGAGCCCAAGCGCCTGAAGCACAAGAAGTTTGTGCGGTGATATGCACGAACGGGGCGGCCAATTGGCCGCCCTTTTTGTTGTGGCTAAAGCAAGTGGTAAGCCGGGGTGCGCGCAGGTTTCTGGTGTCTGCCAGCCTGCGCCTAAGGGGCAGGTCGGGCAAGGGCGCGCGCGACGGCGTGCGTGGCACGCCTTTGGCGTGACGGCGGGCGCGAACGCCCTTCCTCTGGATGGGATGCTGGTTTTTTGTATAAATGGCACACTGCAACTAGATCGTTATTTCAATGCGGTTCTCACGATCCTTGCCGGAAGGATCATCCCAGCGAATTCTAAGCCACTCTTTTGGGTTAGATTGCATGTGAACAAATGCGGCTAATTCAACACTTTGCCCCTTCTCCAATTTGGACATCGGAAATTTCCGGCTGGCTGAATTTTCCTGAATGATGCTGTTTTGCTCATCCAGTACAAGTCGGACGTTTAAAGCAGGGGCAGGGCCAGTATTGAAGACGCGCAGCTTCCAGGAGGATTTATCAACTTTGTTCAGGCGCGCAGACACTGCTGCGGTTTTTTCCCTTTTTGCTTCATTTTGTGCAGTTTGTATTTGAATGCGAACGAGTTCGAGCTCTCTGTCAGTAAGCCGACTTTGAGACCTGTTGGCTCTTTTCGTTTCAATGTATGCAAGTAGCGATATAAAGAAAGCTAAACCTGCAACAAATTCGGAAATTTCTATGGGTTTACCTATTTGAAAATTTTCCTAAAGTCCGTTCGAATGTCCGCAACTATTTCTTTCTTCATGCCCTCGACGGCACGCGAAATCGTGTCTTGATTTTGATCCATGATATCTTCGTGCGTAAACTCCATCCCGCAGGACGTGCATTCATACGTACGCTCAGTTTCGGT